>CAYNKF010000151.1:0-6290 GCA_964397705.1 uncultured Balneolaceae bacterium
TTTCTTTATCAAAAAGTTTTCGAAGATTTATTAACGCATACCGCATTCGTCCGAGTGCGGTGTTAATGGAAACATCTGTAAGTTCTGCAATTTCTTTAAATGGCATTTCATAATAATGTCGCAGCATAACTACTTGACGTTGTTCCTCAGGAAGCTCGTCAATATGGCGCATTAAGCTACTTTTCGCCTCATCTTTTTCGAGCTGTTCCTGTGCGCTGATAAGATCTTCATCAGGCAAACGATCATAGAAATCAGTGTTTGATTCTTTGTCGTAGTTAGAACTAACGTCCACAAACCGTTTTTGTTTTCTTAAATAATCGATTGTCGCATTATGAGCAATACGCATCACCCAGGCGATCCATTTCCCCTGTTCATTGTACGTATCGTCCATTTTAGTAATAACTTTTGTAAATGTCTCTTGGAAAATATCATCAGCTTTCCCCCCATCTTTGACCATACTGTAAATATAGGAGTATATTTTCGTCTGGTGACGGTTCATTAATTCACTGAACGCCTGTTCGTCACCGTTTTGACGGTAAAAACGAACCAGATCCTTATCATCCAGCTGCTGATATTTTTTACTTATGTGGTTTGACTGTTCGAGTTTCATAATAACCTCACATCTGATTTAAGTAAACTTAGCCACTCCGGCAAGCAATATGTAACTAATGCCCGCTTATTGACCTTATCGAGTAATCAGAACAAAATTTTATTTGCAAAGAGTTCATTGCCATCCTGTGATGTACTTACGAACTTTACAACTATATGTTCCTCATCGGTTAAGATCATTTATCAACATTGTCTTAAACCATTGTAATTGAAGTTCAACCGACTTTCCATCACATGTTAATGTTACAAACATAGTAGTTGCAATATGTATGCCGAAACCTTTATTTCTGACAGAACGCATTATAAAAGAAAATAATCTATCATTCACAATAATGATTTGAGAGATATAATGCCTAAAAGAATATTATCTCACCTTTGAATAATCAATATCCTATTAGCATGCAGGACGAGGTAAAACTAACAGATAAGAATTTAACGCTATTCTTCTTCAGATAATGAATTATGAAAGTATTGATATACTTTCTGGCCGGTCTTTTTACCGATTTCATCCTGTAAATTTTTAAGTGTTGCATTCTGTACAGATTTTACTGAGCCGAATTCTTTAAGCAACTGCTGGGCCGTCTTCTTTCCAATGCCATTAATCTGTGTAAGTTCTGTCTTAATCGTTCGTTTTGAACGCTTATTACGATGGAAGGACACCGCAAATCGATGGGCTTCATCCCTTACCTTCTGCAATAATTTAAGCGCCGATGACTTCTTGGGGATCATGATAGCATTTGATTTTTCGGGGACAAATACTTCTTCCAGCCTTTTGGCCAATCCAATAATTTCGCATTCCCCATAAAAACCAATCTCTTTGAGGGCCTGAACGGCACTGCTCAGCTGTCCCTTTCCCCCATCTACAACAATCAGGTCTGGAATTTCCTGTTTTTCATCCATCACGCGCTTATAACGACGGCTTAACACCTCTTTCATCGAAGCAAAATCATCGGGGCCCACAACAGTTTTAATATTGAATCGCTTGTATTCGCTCTTTTTGGGACGTGCATCTACAAAACAAACCATCGAGGCAACTGGATCACTACCTTGTAAATTAGAGTTGTCAAAACACTCAATTCGCCGGGGCAACCGTTGCAGGTCAAGTTGTTCTTTTAATTCTTTTACCGAATGTGGAATACGTTTCTGAGCCGCCTTTTCTTTTTCCAATTTGCGTTCCCCAAGAAGATATTTGGCATTTGAGAGTGCCATGCGAATCATCTTGGCTTTTTCTCCGCGCTGGGGACGATGAATTCGTACTTTTTTACCGCGCTCCTCCCATAAGTACTGGGCCAAAGGTTCCTCATTGACCAGTTCATCACTCACATACACTTCATCAGGAATTCCCCCTGCATGTTGACCAGTATAGTAATCCTCAACAAATGACTGCAACATTTCTCCCTTTTCGAGATGCTCGATATTTTTCAGAAACCGATGGAACTTGCTAATCAATTTTCCTTCACGAACTTTAAACAACACTCCACAAGCTTCGTTGATTTCTTCATCTACCTTGACAGCAAACAGGTCCCGATCCACCTTTTTATCGGCTACCATCTTCATCTTTTTACTATATTTTTTAACAGCCTCCAAACTATCACGTATTCGGGCAGCCTGCTCAAACTCAAGGGCATCCGAGGCAATAGACATTTCCTCTTTGAGATCACGGATTAATGCATCTGTTCTGCCGTTGAGCATCCGCTCGACCTTATCAATAGTTGCCTGGTATTTCTCCAAGTCCCAGTCCCCGGAACAACTTTCAAGGTAATCATCAAAACAAGAATGCCACTTAGGTGGACCTTTGGTCCTATCAATATTTTTGCGTGAAACCGCACAGGTGCATAAATCAAATGCCTTCCGAATGGTATCCAGCATGCGCTTCATGTGAGTGACGCTGTCATACGGGCCATAATATTTGCTACCATCATTAATTACCGTACGAGTTGGATAAACCCGCGGACGTTCGGCATTAGTCACACAGATGTAGGGGTATGACTTGTCATCCCGATATAAAATATTATACCTGGGATGATGCTTTTTAATCAGATTATTTTCAAGAATAAGTGCTTCAGCTTCAGAGTCTGTAACAATAACTTCCAGGTCATCAATCTTACGCACCATTACGCGAATACGGCCGTCATGATCACTGGAGTTTTGAAAATAGGAACGTACCCGGTTGCGGAGCCGTTTTGCCTTGCCTATGTATAACAGGCGATCCTGTTTGTCCTTGAACATGTACACCCCAGGTGTAAGCGGAAGATTGTCAACCTTCTCCCGAACCTCTACCTCGGCATTTTCATCATTACTCATTCACTTAAAAAACTTTAAATCTAAAAATAAAACACCCGTAAACTTACTGATACTGATGCGTGATTGGAAACTATTACTTTTGTTTACAGAAATTTGTAACTGTACTCCTACTACGATGATGTATTAAAAATCATTAGTTTTGCATAGCAATAAATAGTTTGCAGGCAGATATAATTCACCATCATGAAACAGACCCAAACCGATCCCAATATTCCTATCATCTACGAAGATGAGTACCTGCTTCTCATTAATAAACCGGCCGGTCTTCTATCCCAAGAAGATCAGACCGGCGATCCAGATGTATTGACATTGTGTAGGCGATATCTAAGCAGGTCACAAAAGAATGATCCTTTTCTAGGCTTAATTCACCGCCTCGACCGCCCGGTTGGGGGGCTCATGCTACTTGCAAAAAATAGAAAGGCCGCTGATAGTCTATCAAAACAGCTTCGCGACCGTACCATACAAAAAACCTATTGGGCAATAACGGCGGGATCTCCACCTCGAAATGGAGTACTGACACATCAACTTTATAAAAACAGGGATGCCAATATTGTTAATGTCGTAACCGACAACCAACAAAAGGGAAAAAGAGCTGAACTTTCCTTTGCAAAACTGGAAGAATCAGACGATCTGCATTTACTTTCGGTACATTTACAAACCGGACGTCCCCACCAAATTCGCGTACAGCTGGCGCATGAAGGCTATCCCATTTGGGGGGATTATAAATATGGAAATAATCAACCTGACGGTCGTACAATGGCGTTAAGGGCTGTAGAACTTGTCTTTAAACACCCGGAATCAAATCAACACGTGCATTTTGAATTGGCACCCCCAAGCGAACACCCCTGGACAAAATTTTCCATCGCCCATCAATAGCTTATGAAACCTGATCAGCTGAGTAAAACGGCCTCTTTTATTGCCATTAAATTTTATGGACTGACACGCATCCCTTCTTTTCAATCACTTTTTGATGATTCTGTAGTCAATTTCTATGACCGTGTTGTAGAGAGCTTGCCATCTCCATTAAATTATTATCACTACTGGCTCAAATATAGTTGGGTCCGACGGTTATATATCTGGTCTGAAGAACTACTCTTGCCGGGTGACTTACTCCATATTGTCGCACGCAAATTTTACATTCGGCAATTTGTAAACGAATTGAAAGATGATGGTTATGAACAAATTATTATTCTTGGAGCGGGTTTTGATGACCTTGGATTCACCTATTCGCAAAAAGGATTTTCTTGCTTTGAACTTGAAGTACCTCATATGGCTACACTCAAGCAACAGTTTTTAAATAGTTATTACCCGGGCAAAAAACATCCCCGTATCATCCATGCTCATCTAACAAATAATCAACGAGGGTTACCATTTTATTCCGATTCTAATATTCATCGCAATAAAAAAACTATTCTCATTGCTGAAGGTTTTTTTGACTATCTACATACGGATCTTGTCGAAAATATTCTAAATCAAATACAGCATTATTTTTCAAATAATCCTGCATTAATTAGTACTCACTTCGCCTTAGAGGAGCTACCAATCCATCACCGGTGGTCATTTAAAACCGGCGTTAAAGCTGTAGGAGAAGAACTTAAGCTTCATCAAAATATCAACCAATTTCGCAAACTACTTACGGACAATAAATATGTTATTGAGAAACAATTCGATCATCAAACTATGACTTCTAAGCTACAGCGATCAATTGGTACGGGTCTTCCCATGTTGAAAGGATTCTATTTGTTGATGACCAAATAGATTGCTTTTTTAAGTCTATTTAAATGTAAAATTTTGGATTAAAATTGGAACACAACATTTAACGACTATGTTGAGAAGGTAGGTTGTCAGCAATTCTATCATATACCTATCAGATGAGCATAATAAATTATGGATCGTAAATTAACCAAAACAGAAGCACTAGAGCTTTTAACCCCGGTAGTTGATGATGAAGTTAGTGCCGAGGAGCGAGATGCATTTCTGGAATACATTGCAGATGATGAAGAGGTAAAACACGAATATGAGTCTATGAAGCGTATTAAATCGCTCATATGTAATCGATGTCCCTCCGCAAAAGCTCCAGACTCGCTAAAAGAATTCTTATCATCTTATTGTTCCTCTGATGCCTCTGCTTCTGATACTTCTCCAGCACATAATATTAACAGCAAAAAATCTGTAAGCAAGCAAAAACAGACTCAGGCCAATGCTTCTTCTGCTGAAAATTCAAGTTGGTGGTATTATGCCGCTGCTGCTATAGTAGTATTTATGGTTTCAATATGGAGTTTTTTGAATTTTAACAGCTCATCAGTTGAAAAACCAACATATAGTATCGAGCAGTACGCATATCAACATTTTATGAAACACGATGGCAAATTGGTCCCTCCCACTATCTCCACAGCCAGTATGGGATCAGCTGAGATCGAACTTGCCCAAAATTATGATATGTCTATGACTATCCCCGAACTAGATAAAGCAAAGTTTAAAGGGGTGGTCTATGAGGAGTTTGTCCCTGATTTTAAAGCCCCAATGCTAGAATATTATGTTCCGGGCGAAAATCAGTTTATTTATATTTTTGCTTTCAATATCGATAAAGTAGAACAATTTGGGCAACTTGTGCGTAACCAAGAAGCGGTGGAGACATGTACTAAATCACGTGATTTTCATATCCGTAATATAAATGGTAAGCATGTTGTTTCCTGGAAATGGAATAACATCTGGTATGCTGCTATATCTAATCACGACGGCAATACATTGGCTTCTCTTGTGAAACCACTGGCATATGAGCCTTCAGAAGACTAAACGCTCCCTAAAAACGAAGACTTGCAGTAAGTACAGGAGCAACTTCATCATCAACGACGGCTGGAGTTATATTAACTGAAAAATTCCTCCCGCCAGTATTGTATTCTCTGACCGAAGCATCTAAACTGATTATATTATAAATCAATCCGGCTAAAATAAGTCCTTCCCCGATCAACATTTTGGTATCAGTAAATGATACGTCTTTATCATCCACACCCAACGTATTTGCAAAACGCTGACCCAAAATTTCGCGTGTAGCATCCACCATCAATATAGTTCCCACTGCCCTGGCTCCCATACCAATAACTCCGCGAGGGTAATCTTCAGCATAAAAATTTCCCGTGGATGCCCCGACCACAATACCGTAAAGGGTAAGATAAGCGCCTGTTTTTTGGATGGTATTATTATCAAAAAGTGCTACAGCTGTTACACCTGCTCCAATAGAAATTGCCGTATTGGTTAAAGCGATGCTTCGAGCCTTTGATACAGTTTTTTGCTGATCATTGCCAAACGGTCGACTGATGACCACCTCACTTTGAGCATCTACTGAAAAAAAAATCCCAAATAAAAAAAAGAAAAAA
>CAYNKF010000152.1:0-6281 GCA_964397705.1 uncultured Balneolaceae bacterium
GATAAATTTATCGAACTTGAAGAACGCGGCAGTATTGCTAACGAAGCTGAGGGTGATCTGTTTATTTCTATTCATTGTAACTCTCATTCGTCACATCAACCATATGGAACTGAATTATTCTTCTTAGGACTGGAACGTAGTGAATCGGCCCTCGAGGTAATGAAACGCGAAAACAAGGTAGTGCGGCCCAATAACGATACCGAACAACGCGAATTGAGCCAGGAAGAATTATTAGTTTACGAATTGGCGAATAGCAGCTATATCACCGCCAGTGAGCAAATTGCGGGCATGATGGAATATCAATTCGACGAACGAGCCCAGCGACACTCTCGCGGGGTAAAACAGGGACGGTTTGTAGTGCTATATCACGCTTCAATGCCTGCTGTACTTGTTGAAACGGGCTTTATCAGTAACCCCAGCGAGGCGCGTTATTTAACTTCCGACCGGGGGCAAACGTATATTGCCTCTGCCATTTTTCGAGCTATTAGGAATTACAAGGACGGAAATGGTAATCCATAATTTTTAAATCATTCTATATTGGACTCTCTGATAATTGGCGTTGCAGGTGGCAGCGGATCCGGAAAAACAACCGTAGTTCAGCATATTATTAATGCTATTGGTGAAGAAGATATTCTCCTCATCCAACACGATTCCTATTACCGAGATCTTAAACATTTATCATTTGAAGAGCGTAACCAGCAAAATTTTGATCATCCCTCTTCGCTGGAGACCGAACTGATGATTCGTCACATTGAAGCCCTGAAGGAAGGCTACCAGGTTGAAATTCCTATTTATGATTTCACCAAACATATCCGCAAAGAAGAAACCCGCTTGGCTGAGCCGAAAGAAATTATTTTAGTTGACGGCATTCTCGTCTTCACCGAAAAGGAACTTCGTGACTTGATGAACATCAAACTCTATGTTGATACTGATGATGATGTCAGGCTTCTACGACGTATTCAGCGCGACATAGTAGAACGCGATCGGGAGCTTGAGCATGTACTGTCGCAATACCAAAAGTATGTTCGTCCCATGCATCTTGAATTTGTAGAGCCCACAAAACGCTATGCCGATATCATCATTCCACACGGTGGGGAAAATAAAGTCGCTCTTGACATGGTTAATGCTCTTATTCAGGATCGCCTTAATAGTTCTGAAGTAGTGGAAGAAGAAAGCGAATCAGTTGCCGAGTAATTTTGTTATGAGAAACTAACACTCAAAATTAGTATATAATAATATTAATCAGACATTACTATGGATATAAATGCTAAAACTGCCGTTATTACCGGCGCGAGCAGTGGTATTGGGATCGATTTTTCTCAAGCTCTTATAGATAATGGAGCTACCGTTTT
This sequence comes from uncultured Balneolaceae bacterium, assembly GCA_964397705.1. Classification (GTDB taxonomy): domain Bacteria; phylum Bacteroidota; class Rhodothermia; order Balneolales; family Balneolaceae; genus Fodinibius. The sequence goes on from CAYNKF010000152.1 coordinate 1,353, forward strand.
GGGCTTGGCTCGCAGCACCGATAAGCTCAAAAAAGTAGAGCAGGAGCTCGGTAAGCAGTTCAAACCTGTGACCATGGACATCACAGACCATGATGCCATAGAGAAATGGATCGATAAGACTTTTTCGACCGATCACCAACCTGATATCCTTATTAACAATGCAGGCTTGGGTCGATTTGCTGACGTTGATGAACTCCCTTTGGAAGATTGGGAAGCAATGGTACAGACAAACTTGTCCGGAACATTCTACATGACGCGACAGATCGTACCCCTGATGAAAGAAAAGAAATCGGTTTGTCATATCATCAACATTGCATCTATAGCCGGTAAGGTGGGGAATCCTAAAATGACCGGATACAATGCATCAAAATTTGGTGTTCGAGGATTTAGTGAAGCACTCTTTAAAGAAGTTCGATATGACGGTATAAAGGTTACCTGCTTTTACCCTGGCTCCATCGCCACTAGCTTTTTTGGAGACAAAGACACGGATACCCACGAAAATATGATGCAGCCTGAAGAAGTAGCTCAAGTACTAATTAACGTACTTGAAACACCGGATAACTTCCTAATTAACGATATTACCATGCGTCCGTTGAATCCTAAAGCACCTGAAGATCAATAGATGAAGTGGATCTCTACTTTAACTTTTTTGCTTTTACTTTCATTATTAAGCTGTTCGGAGAATTCCTCAAAACCGGACAAACTCATTGAGGAAGATAAATATATCGACTTGATGGTTGAGTTACAGCTCGTACGATCATATGGAGAAAACAATTCGCTGGACAGCCTAATAGTCGATTCTCTTACTGATGAAGTTTTTCAAAAGTATGAAATAACAGACTCGGTATTTGTTCAAAGCCACAACTATTATCAACAGTTTCCCAAAAAGCAGCAAAAACGAATCGAGAAAGCGATTGAGCGATTGAAAATGGATCAGGTGGCAGACACAACCAGTCAAGATACTTTAAATAATTGATTTAAGAATCTTTCCAGGCGTATTTATCGCCCACTGTCGCCAATTTTTGTTCCCGCATAAGATAGCTTAACAAGCGTTTAGTTCTATCTTTATTCCAGCCAATCCGTGTTGCTATCTCTGACAATGACAGCGAACCTTCCTTAAGCAAATCCTTAACCTGATGGATTTCCTCGTTCTTAATAGGAGCTGCAACTTCATTATTATCCAAACAGTTGTCACAATGTCCACAAGCCTCTACATTTTCTTCGCCAAAATAATGACGAATATAAACCTCACGACAGTTGTCAGTTGAAATATAGCCTTTCATATATTCTAACTTTTGGAGAAGGTTATTCCGATGTTTTTCCAGTTTTTCCGTACTCAATGAAAGGTTGGAATGTCGTTCCTCTATCAAGCTAATCAGTGGTAACTCTCCGATAGATTCATATTTCAACATGTGATCACGATCTTGTAGAACCTGCAATCCTTTTTTTAAAGCATTTGGCGATACTCCCAGTTTTCTTTGGATATAATCAAATTCCAGGTACTTCATCTTTCCAAATGCCTCTCCTCCAAACTGACGAAAAAGGACATCCAGGAACTCCGCTTTCTGTTGATTATCTAAGCCATTAATCTGATCATGCACATAATCCTGACTCACAATAAAATGAACGCCAACCTGCGGCGTGATATACTCCACAAGTTCAATAACTCCCAACTGACTAAGTACATCCAGAGCGGTCCGCACCTTTCGTCGGGATATTCCTGCACGTTTTTCCAGCGCCTGTACCGATACCTCTTCCCGCTCTTCCATTTCTGATCCCACCGCCAGATTCAAGTGATCGCAAAGCACATCATACACCTTCTGCAGCTCCTCTTTACCGGGATAGGAATCTTTGATTCTTTTCTCAGCAATAATAGCATCGGCCTCTTTAAATAACAATATGGGAAAACTTTCTTCCCCATCGCGGCCGGCTCTGCCCGCTTCCTGATAGTATGACTCCAGAGAATATGGCATCTCATAATGAATTACATACCGACAATCCGACTTATCAATACCCATCCCAAAAGCATTCGTTGCAACAACAAGCGGTGTAGTACCATTAATCCACTCCTGTTGAATTTGTTGTCTGTCGGCGGAATCAACCCCCGCATGGTAGGCCTTTGTTTTTATTCCCAGCTTCTGTTCAATTTTTTGAGAGAGATCCTCACAGTTACGCCGCGTGCCCCCGTAGATAAGTCCAGATCCTTTCGGACCAGCTTTTTTAACAGCCTTAAAAAGCTTGTTGTCTTTTTTCTGAGTTTCAACAACCCACCATTTAAGATTGGGCCGATCAAAACCTTTGGAAACGATAACCGGATCTTCCAGCTCCAGACTTTTTTGGATGTCATCCCTAACTTCCGGCGTGGCTGTTGCTGTCAAAGCAATCCAGGTCACTTCCTCAGCAATATCTTCCAAAGAAGGACGAATATCTCGATAGCTGGGCCTAAAATCGTGCCCCCATTCCGAGATACAATGTGCCTCATCAATCGCTATAAGATTAATATCCAATTTCGGCATTTCGGCTTCCCAAAGCGTAGTCTTAAGACGCTCGGGAGAACAATAAAGCAAATCATACATTCCGTTGCGGGCATTGGCAAAACGCTGTTCAATCTCCCACGAAGAGATCGTGCTGTTTACGAAAGTGGCAGAGACACCCCGATCATTAAGCTGTTCAACCTGATCCTGCATCAGGGCCACCAACGGCGAAATTACAATGGTCAATCCATCCAAAACCGTTGCCGGAACTTGATAGCACAATGATTTACCTCCGCCCGTGGGAAAAAGTACCATTGTATTCATTCCATCCAACACTGCCTGAATTACTTTATCCTGTCCCGGACGAAAAGTTGGAAACCCCCAGTATTTTTGAAGTGCCTGTTTTGCCTGTTGGAATTTTTTAGAGCTCATAAACGGATATATAATTATTTTGCCGTAAAGTGCCCAAAAGGATTATAGTTTTCGTAAAGAAATTTGTGCTTCCATCTCTCGCTCAATATGAGCTTTAAATGGTACAGATATTACACTGTCAGAACAATTAGCTACACGTTTGCCATAACTTAATACAAATTCTGCATTTCCATCAGGACTGGTAGTAAAAAGTTGTTTTAAATAGATCGCCGGCTTAGGATTAAATCTGTTATCGTGCAGAAATTTTACGTCATGTTCTTCTTGAATAATCTCATCAGTAAATTCTGCACATTGAGATCGGCTTTTAAATGAAAATCCTTTAAAAGTTTCAGATTTTAAATTACTGTAACCGAGAATTCCCGAATGGTCCGCTAAGGTCTCTGCATGAATCATAATAAAGGTACTATCTGCTATAAAAGCACCCAAGGAAACTTTAAATGGGTGATTATCAAAGACAGGTTCATGATTAACAGGACCCGCTTGCTGATAACTCTTTGGAACCTTTAAAACAAAAGACACGCCATGAGTAGATTGAAGTGAATGATCATCAAACTTCAAGTAGTTAAACGTATCGCCTTGGCCACAAGAACTTAGAAGAGCTGTTAATAATATTGCCAATAAAATCCTATTCAATTTGGTCATTTATGTTAATGCAGTTTAAATGATGTCACTGGTACGATATCAATAATACCGGATTACTTTCAATTTTAGCAGTTTTAAAAACCAATTTAATTTAAAAAATTAATATTTGCCTTTTTGCTCAGAACCATCCATTTTAGCGCTTTATGAAATTAAACGGAACACATATCACTCTTTTCAGCGACAGCCAGCCTGTTGCACGCCTATCTACGTTCCGACTTTTCGTACGGCCACGGGCCCTCCGGGCTCAACAATAACCTTCCTATTGGGAGGGTGCATGTCATTGTACCTGACCATAAGACCACTCAATCTTTATTCTTAATCAAGCCAATCAGCATATAATGCTATTTATACTTTTGCTGATTGGAAATAAGCCATTGCCGTACGATGGACATCCACATATCAATAGCTGATGCAGAACACTTTTCCTATGCTGGAAAAATTTGCGCCATCATGGAAGAAGCTGCCAAGCATCGCGGGACCGGTATCGCCAAAAGGGCGCCCAAATACATTCAAAGTAAGATGGAACAAGGAAAAGCGGTTATTGCCATTGACGAAGACATTGGCAAGCTGGCCGGCTTTTGCTACATCGAAAACTGGGAGCATAACAACTATATTGCAAATTCAGGGCTCATAGTCCATCCTCATTATCGTAAGATGGGGCTTGGCAGACGTATCAAACAGCAAATCTTTGAACTTTCGCGTCAGAAATATCCCGAAGCCAAAATTTTTGGAATTACCACAAGCATGGCGGTAATGAAAATTAATTCTGATATGGGATACAAGCCGGTCACTTTTTCGGAGCTCACACAAGATGAGGAATTCTGGCAGGGCTGCCAAAGTTGTCCCAACTACGATATTCTGACCAGCGAAGATCGTAAAGGCTGCCTTTGTACCGGCATGCTCTACGATCCAGACGAAAAAGATTCCAAAAACCGGCGGAGCTGATAACAGCCTAACCTACATCAGCTTATAAGACATCTCCAACCCAATTTCTTTAAGAACCATTAATCCTATTACCAATGAGTAACAAGAAAAAAATTGTACTAGCCTTCAGCGGCGGACTCGATACCTCATACTGCGTACCATATTTGCAAGAAACCTTTGAAGCTGTCATACACACCGTCTTGGTGGATACAGGCGGATTCACTGAACAGCAACTTACAGATATTGAAGAACATGCCTATTCGTTAGGCACGGATTCACACCAAACACTTAAGCAAACCAATGATTTTTACCAGCAAGTAATCCGGTATTTGATATTCGGCAACGTGCTGAAGAATGACACCTATCCGCTATCAGTAAGCTCAGAACGTATTTTTCAGGCTGTAGCTATCGCTGAATATGCCAAAAGTATCGGAGCCGACGCCATTGCTCATGGCAG
>CAYNKF010000153.1:0-6209 GCA_964397705.1 uncultured Balneolaceae bacterium
ACCGATCAGATGAAAAGTGTCCCATATTAGCTACGTTAATAATAGCTTTACGGTTCCAGTCAAACTCATTACGGTAATTGGATTCGACCTCTTCTTGTTTTTCAACATACTTGCGATAATCAGCCAACACCATAAAGTAATCGCCCTGATTCAATAATGCATTGGTTACAGGGTGAAACAGGTCAGGGTTATCTGGACTGAAATATCCATCGTGAATCTGGTCAATGACTTGTTTGAGTTCCTCATCAGATTCATAAATTTCCTGGGGATTATATCCCTGGGCTCGAACATCCTCAATCTCATCAACGGTATGTCCAAAGATAAAGATATTATCTTTGCGAACCTGTTCTCTAATTTCAATATTGGCGCCATCGAGCGTGCCAATAGTTAAGGCTCCATTCAGTGCAAACTTCATATTTCCAGTTCCGGATGCCTCCATGCCGGCTGTAGATATCTGTTCAGATAAATTTGCGGCAGGAATCATTTTTTCCGCCAGTGTTACGCTGTAGTCCGGTAAGAATAAAACTTTTAATTTAGGTGCTACTTCCGGGTCATTATTAATTACTTCGGCTACGTTGTTAATCAACTTGATATGCAGTTTGGCCATGGTATAGCCCGGTGCTGCTTTTCCTGCAAAGAGCAGAGTACGCGGTTCGATGTCTGCATTGGGGTCGTCTTTGATACGATTATAAAGCGTGATGGCATGCATCAACGCCATGAGCTGACGCTTGTACTCGTGGATTCGTTTAATCTGAATATCAAAAATGGATTCAGGGTTAACGGTTACACCCATGGTATCCTTAATATAATTGGCCAGCTTCTGTTTATTCCTCAGCTTAATGTCCTTAAATGCTTCTTGAAATTCTTCATCCTCAGCAAACTCTTCTACTTGTTTTAGCTGCTCCAGATGGGTAACCCATTCATTTCCAATACGGTCAGAAATTAAGTCGGACAGTTCGCGATTACACTGTCGGAGCCAACGACGAGGCGTAATACCGTTCGTTACGTTAGTAAATTTCTCCGGATATTGATCAGCAAAATCTTTAAAAATGGTTTTCTTCATCAAATCACTGTGCAGCTCAGACACCCCATTTACTTTTTTTGCGCCTATTATGCCCAGATTTCCCATTCGTACGCGGGCATCCATTTCATTGCTGATCACCCGCATCCTATTCTTTTTATTACGGTTGTTATCAGAAACATCAATGGAATTCAGAAAACGACGATCAATCTCCCGGATAATCTGCACGTGGCGGGGCAATAGGTTTGACAACAGCGAAAGCGGCCATTTCTCAAGCGCTTCCGGCATCAAGGTGTGATTAGTATAGTTAATAGTCTGTGAAACGATGTCCCAGGCGGGTTCCCATTCCAATCCTTCCAAATCCATCAGCATGCGCATAAGCTCAGGGACCGCCAAGTTTGGATGGGTGTCATTACATTGTACAGCCATTTGATCTGGAATCTTACGAAAATCGTCGAACTGCTTTTTAAAGCGATTCATGGCATCCTGTAAAGACGCGGAAACCAAGAAATACTCTTGTTTTAATCGCAACTCTTGTCCCTTAAACACTTTGTCATTGGGATATAGTACGCGCGAAATGTTTTCTTCAAGCAGGTTACTGCGTACTGCCTCGATATAATCCCCTTGATTAAAACTTTTAAGATCAAAGCCTTCATCAGAAGATGCTTTCCAGAGACGCAGGTTATTGACGACATCATTCTGGAAGCCGGGAATAGGGGTATCATAAGCCAACGCGGTTACATTATGGGTATTTACCCAGTCGTAATGCAGGCGCCCATTGCCGTCTTCCCGGGCGGTAACTTCTCCATAGAACTGCACCTGAAATTTTTTCTTGGGACGTACAACGCTCCATGGATACCCATATTGAAGCCACATATCAGGCTTCTCAATCTGCCAGCCATCCTCGATATCCTGATCAAAAATGCCATAGTCATACCGGATGCCGTATCCAAGTGCCGGTACACCAAGCGTAGCCATCGAATCTAGGAAGCAGGCGGCAAGGCGACCAAGTCCGCCATTTCCAAGTCCGGCATCTACTTCTGCTTCGCGTACTTTGTCATAGTCAAAGCCAACCTCTTCAATCGCTTCAGCCGCAACATCCTGCATTCCCAGATTAATCAACATGTTATCCATCAGTCGCCCAATCAGATATTCCATTGACAGGTAATACACCCGCTTCGACTTATTCTGATAATAGCTCTGCTGGGTGTTAATCCAGCGATCGTGAAGCCGATCCATCACGGCCAAAACGACACTACGATATTGATCCCATTCAGTGGAGGAGTATTTATCTTTTGCTAAGGTATAATGAAGGTGCTGTTTGATATCTTCCCGAAAGGAATCTACATCCATTCCGGTTCGGGGATTGAGTGCTGGGTCAGTTGACATCTAAAAATCAATTATGTTGCTGTATTAGTGACGAAATAAGTAATGAGGAAAATACAAGAATTAAAAATGGGAAATGAGAAAAATAAATTGAGGTAATTTTCTTCAGAATTAGTAAATCAATGCTGGTTGGTGTTTTTATTTCGTAATCAAGGTAATAATATTTAGATATGATTACTTAGCACCGCAAATTTTTTGAAATCTGGTATGTGGTCATGTATCAAATGAACAAGCTTAGGCCTTACGATAAATGCCATAATCAGGTTCAAAGCCGGGGCGGGTCATATTCGTGGGGAAATCCAGCTCCAGCAATCCTTTGTAAGCATTGGTAGCTACAAAATCCTGCTCAAAAATACCGTAAACGGCAGATCCGCTTCCGGTCATCGAAGCATAGGTCGCTCCAAATTCATACATCTGATCCTTCATGTTTCCCGACACATTAATACGTGGGAATACTGATTTTTCCAGATCATTATTGAGCATAAATTGCCATTCGTCAATATCTTCCTCTATAAGTATATTTTTTAAGTCGAATTCCGGGTCAGGGTCAGGCACACAGTTTTGATATGCCTCAGCTGTACTGCTCTGTTCATTTGGAAAGCACGTAACAATCCAAAAATCAGGCTGCAAATCCAGTTGTTCAATTTCATGACCGATGCCTTTAGCTATGCCAGGTTTGCCTTTAATAAAGAAGGGTACATCGGCTCCCAGATCCCGGCTTAAATCAATAAGCTCATCGTCTGTAAGTCCCAGTTCCTCAATTTTGTTTAGCATCCGTAGCGTTAGTGCAGCATTACTACTTCCACCCCCAAGTCCGGCTCCTGCAGGAATTCGCTTATCAACTCGAATTAAATAATTGTGTTGCAGTCCGATATATCGATCGAGTGTTTCAATGGCTTTATTGATGAGGTTGCTGTCATCAGTAGGGATATCCTCATCATCCATCTCCAGTTTCATTTCAGGAGCTTGCTTCACCTCAAAATGATCGCGCCATTCCAGAAAACACATCCCGGTTTCTATAGTATGGTAACCGGTGGGCAGTCGCTCTAAAACATGTAATCCTAAATTTATTTTTGCATACGAATCGGCAATCCAGACGTCGTTGGCCATGAAGTTGTGTTTTATTTTTTTCTAAAACTGATCTTTAATGTCCATCATATAGTTATAAGCAGCATTGTGTTCGTTGGGAATTTTACCATCCAAAATAGCTTCTTTGATCGCATCTTTAATATCTCCAATTACCGGGCCGGGTTCCAAGTTTAAGGCTTCCATAATTTCATCTCCGCTGACAGGGTTGGTCCAATTACGAATACGATCTTTCTTTTCAACCTCTTTGATTTTCTTTTCTACGTAATCAAAGTTGCGGTTATACTGTTTTACCTTGTAATCATTCTTGCTTGTGATATCAGCACGGCAAAGAGTCATCAGATCGTCAATATCATCACCGGCTTCGTAAATGAGGCGACGAACGGCACTGTCAGTGACATCATCAGAAACAAGAGCGATGGGACGCAGATGAAGGCGTACCAACTTACGGACATACCGCATTCGTTCGTCAAGCGGTAGTCCCAGGCGACGAAAGATTGGTTTGACCCATTTGGCACCAAGGGCATCGTGACCGTGAAAGGTCCAGCCCGTTCCCTTTATAAATTTCTGGGTAGCAGGTTTGGCAATGTCGTGCATTATGGCCGCCCAGCGAATCCACAAATCGCCATCCATTTCAGCTACATTATCGAGAACTTTGAGCGTATGCCAGAAGTTGTCTTTATGGCTAACGCCTCGTACCTCCTCAACGCCGTGCAGCTCAACCATCTCAGGGAAAAAATGTTCTAGCAAACCCGTTTTAAAGAGATGGTTGAATCCAATAGAAGGCTTTTCAGCTAGCACCATTTTATTGAGCTCCTCGATAATACGCTCTTTGGAAATAATTTCGATTCGCTCGGCCATTTCTTCGATGCCGCGATAGGTTTGTTCTTCAATATCGAATTTCAACTGTGTAGCGAATCGGATGGCACGCATCATCCGGAGAGGGTCATCCTCAAAAGTTTTAAGGGGATCTACGGGTGTGCGAATAAGTTGCTTTTTAAGGTCCTGTATCCCGCCGAAGGGGTCTACGAGTTGACCGTAATTTTCTTCGTTTAGTGACCAAGAAAGAGCATTAATTGTAAAGTCACGCCGCAGTTGATCGTCCTTCAGTGTACCGTCTTCTACGATAGGCTTGCGGGAATCTCTTCGGTAACTCTCCTTCCGCGCTCCCACGAATTCCAAATCCATATTATCGTGCTTGATGTGCGCGGTTCCAAACTGCTTATACACCGAAAGGTTGTCGGCATTTAATCGATCAGCAATTTCTTTTGCTATTTCAATACCCGAGCCTACGGTTACAAAATCGATATCCAGCAGGTCTTCGTCTTTTGTGCGATTCAGATAGTAATCTCGCACATATCCGCCAACGACATATACATCTTGACCAACCGTTTTTCCGGCCTCTGATATTTCTTTAAATACTTTCTGATGCTTTGGAGGGATATCTTCCACTTCGCTGTTTTTCATTAATTGCTTGTCATAAAACGAGCGTAAAAATAAGAACAAATACACTTGCTTTCAGGTATTCTTTGCGTAATCTTTAACCTCTGTTATAACTAACATTTATTAATCTTCAGTGAAAACATCTCCTGCAAAAACAGCTCTGCGTATCAGCCTGCTGGTATCTGTTTTGTCCCTTTCGCTTAAAGTTACGGGCTATGGCATCACCGGTTCCAATACAGCCTTGTCTGATGCTGCGGAATCTGTTATTCATGTTCTTGCCGTTGCCTTTGTGTATTACGGATTACTGCTGAGCACTAAGCCCGCCGATGAAAAACATCTTTATGGACACGAGCGCGTCGAGTTTTTGTCAGTGGGAATTGAAGGGGCCGTTATCACGCTTGCAGGCATTACTATTATTTATCAATCTGTCGAAAACTATCTGTACGGGTACAATCTGCGCGAGCTGATGACCGGTGTTTATTTGATTGGTGGTGCGGGTCTGGTAAATTTCGCTTTGGGTAGCTACCTGTTGAAAGTCGGACGGCGCGAAGAAAATATGATCGTGGTAAGTAATGCGAAACATACGCTTACTGATGTATGGACCAGTGCAGGGGCCGTAGCTACACTGCTTATCATAAAGTTCACTGATTTCCTTATTTTGGACTCCGTAGTCGCAATTTCATTGGCCTTTTATATTATGTATGAGGGATTCAAGTTGCTCAAATATTCGGTTGACGGACTTATGGATTCTCGTGACCCGGAAGTAGACCAAGCAATTCGGGAAGAGTTATCTAAAGAGTTGCCGGGATCTATGGTCAACGTTCATAATTTGCGTCACCGCACTACTGGTAACACAACGTGGATAGAATTTCATGCCATTTTTGAAAAAAATGTAGACTTGGAACAGGCTCATGATGAGGCAACACTACTCGAAAAACGACTTATTAATGTTGTTAATGGGGATGTCATTGTGACGATTCACCTGGAGCCAGAAGGTAGCCATGAAGAGGTACATCATACCCTTAGGGATGCGGATCAAAATCGTCCGCTCGAGGATTTTATTTGATGGATAATAGTAGTGGGTGATGAGATGTGAGTCTTGAGTAAAAGGAACACTCAACTTGATGCAGTTGTAATGGGATTGTTCCCGTAAAGGATAGTGTACTCCCTTCGCAACTATCGGGCTAACCTTTGAGCATAGGAAATTAACTTATTCGCGACCGTGAATGTCAGCAGTAATAAAAAATGCCCGGCACGATAAAAGTGACGGGCA
>CAYNKF010000154.1:0-6207 GCA_964397705.1 uncultured Balneolaceae bacterium
AAGCTGGAGTTACTACGGCGACCGTGCCGCGCAATATCTGTTCGGCTTTGAGTCCATCTTCTGGTACCGCCTCGCTTTTGTAGGAATGCACTTTTTCGGCGCTGTTGTTACTCTCACGACCATCTGGGCGTTCGGTGATGTGATGCTGGGTCTGATGGCCTTCTTCAACATCATTGCACTTTTTGCTCTGTCAGGAGTTGCTTACAAAATCACCAAGAAATACTTTGAAAATCCGGATGTATAACCACAACTATTATGTCTGATTTCAAAAATGTAACGCTCGTTAAACATCCCGTAGTCAATAGAGACTTAACGATACTGCGGGATGTAAATACGAACATCTCTGAATTTAGGGCCGCAATTAAGCGCATCGCCATGATTTTGGCGTATCAGGCGCTTAAGGAACTGCCCCAAACTACTTTTGAGGTCGAAACACCAATCCAAAAAACAACCGGATACGACATCGATCAGGGTGTAATGGTAGTACCGATATTACGTGCCGGACTTAGTCTTGCCGATGCCCTGCTTCAATTTATTCCCGATGCCCGGGTTGGACATCTAGGTATGGAGCGAGATGAGACGACACACCAACCAGAAGATTACTATTCCAACATTCCCGATGGCGTAGAGGATGATATGGTGCTTGTAGTAGATCCCATGCTGGCAACCGGTGGCAGTGCCCATGATGCCCTCTCCTTTTTAGAAGATAAAGGAGCACAACATTTGCGATTTGTATCGTTAATTTGTGCACCCGAGGGGTTAAAAAAACTCGAAGAAGAGCATCCCAATGTACATACCATAACCGCAGCCATCGATGATCATTTAAATGATGATGCCTTTATCGTGCCCGGACTAGGTGATGCAGGTGACCGATATTTTGGAACAACATAAAAACCTTCTTTTCATTTTTTTATGCTTGCTTATTTTAGTGAGCATTTCCTCGTGTGGCGATCTTTCGCAGGAGGAATCCCAGCAGGTTGACGAAGCCCTAAAAGATTCCCTCACTTCCTCCACAGAAACTTGGGATCTTGATATGGAGATAATGGAAGATGGACAAAAAAAGATCCGATTATGGGGATCGTATGCGGCCACATATTCTACTAATAATAAAAACGAGACCCGGATTAAAGGCCCGGTTACTGTTCATGTTTTCGATTCTGTGGGGACGGTAAAAACAAAGGTATTCTCGAACAGGGCCGTATACAAACCTGAAGATGCTATCTTCGAACTTTTTGGTGATGTACAGTTGGAAACAAGAGACAATCGCCATCTCGACTCTGAATATTTAGAATGGAATCAATCCACTAATAACATCCACACACCTAAATTTGTAATTATTAAAACTCCTACCGACAGTATCGCGGGAACAGGTTTCCAGGGAGGGACCGATTTGGTGGATTATACCATCAAAGAACCAAAAGGACGTGTAGTCGTTGATTAAATGATCTGGGAAATCATCCATATATCACCAAAAACTATTCTGCTTCTGCTACCTTTATTAGCAGTCCAAATGTTTGGGATAAACCAAGACGTACAAGCACAAAATCGAGTTAATATTTTAGAAGCAGATAGTATTCAAGGTGGACAGTATGAAGGCGAACGAGTTCAAAAAATATTGGGTGATGTACATCTGCAAAGTGAAAATTTGGAAATGTATTGTGACAGCGCCTACCAGTTTGTCAATAAGAGTGAGATCCGCGCTTTCGGCAACATTCAAATAGAAACCGGGACCGAAAAGATTTGGGCAGATACCCTCAAATATTACACCAATGTTGATTTCAGTCAACTCCGTGGACGTGTTATTATTGAAGCAGACAGCACCACCCTCTTTGGAAATAGTGTTGATTATCGTTTTACAACCAAGGTGGCAAACTTTCTTGATGAGATACGACTCGAAGATCAACGCGGTACATTGTTAGCAGATTCGGGATTTTACTATCGAGAAGCTGATAGTGCTAAATTCTATGGAAAGGTACAGATATCTGATTCTCTTCAATATCTTGAAGGGGATTCATTGTTCAGTAATAGAGAAACAAAATACTATGAACTCTACGGTGACATTTTTGGGAATGACCAAGAAAACGACTCCATGATTAAGGGCCAATACCTAGAAGCTGATTCTACCGGCAGGCGATTGCTTAAGGATAATGCATGGCTTAAAAGTTTTCAACAAGACACTGTAGATAGTACCCAAGCCGATACTACTCACATAAGAGCCAAAACCATTCTATCGAAGGAACAGCGTACCCCTAGCGATACTTCGGCTATCGTATTTGGGTATGACAACGTGCGCATCTGGTCACCCTCTTTTGCCTCCGTCTCAGACACTTCAAAATATACCGACAGAAAAGAAACATTTGAGCTCTGGTCCAACGCAAAATCATGGCATAAACAAGTACAGTTAACGGGTCCATATATCAGAGCTAAAATTGCAAATGGTGATATTGACAGCTTAATCTCTCACCCACGACCCTTTTCTGTACAGCAAGACACAAGTATTAATCGCTTAAATCAAATTACAGGGGATACTCTTCACGCTGGCTTTAGAGATGGCTCACTGAACGAAATTTATGTTTTTGGAGATTCCAAGTTGCTCCGCTTTACTAAAAATGATCAGGATGAAGCTGATGGAGCCGTCGATCTATCGGCACCAAATATCCGCATCTTTTTTGAAGATGGTGAGCTTGCAAGAATGAAGGCTATTGGTACCGTAAATGGTTCTTACCTACCGGAAAGTGACAAGACGAAAAACCGTCGTCTCGATGGATTTAGTTGGAACCCTGAACAGCGGCCCCAGCGACCCAGTGAAAAAATGCAGCGACGTTTCCCCCCGATCCGGGAAGAGCTATTTTTTAAACTCCCTCATCGATTTATACGACATCTCCAGGAAAACCATCCCGATAGTAAGTGGTTAAATTGATAAGTAGAGATCATTGTAGATAATGACCTCCACTTATTTCAAATCAAGAAATCAAGCCTCCTGCATATCCATCGCTTCTTCCATTACGCGTTGTTGAATATCATGTGGCACTTGATCATAATGCGAGAACTCTCGACTATATCGGGCACTGCCCTGGGTGATAGATTTAAGCCGGGTAGCATAGTGGTCAAGTTCTTCGAGCGGAACCTGGGCTTTAATTTTCTGGATTGATCCCTCCGAATCCATTCCCATAATTTGTCCACGCCGCGTGCTGATATCACTCATCACATCACCCATATAGTTCGCCGGCACCATAACCTCTATGTTATAGATAGGCTCCATTAATTTAGGTTTTGCATCCATGAATCCCTTTCTAAAGGCCATGAGTGCTGCGGTACGAAAGGCTGCATCATTGGAATCCACTGAATGCATGTCGCCATCATACACCGAAATACGCAGATCACGAACCCGGCAGTTACTTAATGGACCTGTTTCCATTTTTTCCATAATGCCCTTGAGGATAGCTGGCATAAAACGATTATCGATCACACCGCCCACAATACAATTTCGAAAGATTAGCTTTCCACCCCACTCCAGATCTATTTCCTGCGTATCGCGTACTTTAAGGTCGTCGTGCTCGGGCATATTATCCGTTAGCGGTTCCATCAGTATCGATACCGCGGCGTACTGGCCCGCTCCGCCCGACTGTTTTTTATGTTTGTATTCGGTTCGAACTGATTTAGTAATGGTCTCTCGATAAGGTATCTTCGGTTGAACATATTCCAGATCAAGATTAAATCGTGTTTTTAGTGTATACTTGATCACTGCCAGATGTTCTTCGCCCTGACCATGAACAATAATCTGCTTTAACTCCTGGCTGTGCTCAATCTCCATAGACGGGTCTTCGCGCTGCAGCTGATGCAAAGCATTGCCCAGTTTATCTTCCTCTCCTTCATGTTTCAACTTGATGGCTGTGCGTATTACAGGCTCAGGAAAATGTATTGGCTCAATCTCTATTTCCCCACCTTTGGGATGCAGCGTGTCATTAACACCGGTATTCTTCAATTTAACAGCAGCTGCCAAATCTCCGGTTGGAACCTTATTAGCCTCCCCACGTTTATTGCCATTAACCCAGTAAAGTCCTGATAGTCGCACACCGCTTCCGGTGCTATGATTTATAAGATCCTGCCCGGGTTTTACAGTACCGCCGTAAGATTTAAAATAGAGCATGTCCCCTACGTGCGATTCTGAACTATTCTTCCATACAAACATAAGCGGATCGCCATCCGTATCCGGCTCAATATCTTCTCCGTCAACAGATTTTGGTGGATTTGCTTCAATTGGATTCGGAGCTACATTTCCCAGAAATCCCATTACACGTCCGGTACCCATATTACGTTTGGCACAGCAACAAAACAGCGGAAATATATCCCGATTCAACAGTGATTGATGCAGGCCTTCTCGCATCTGACTTTCTGTAAGTTCTCCTTGCTCTAAATACAAATCCAAAAGCGTTTCATCATTTTCGGCCACCGCCTCCACCAGCTCGTTATGCAACAGATCGGCCTGCGCTTTATGTGAATCCGGGATCGGTAACTTGTCGGGCTTACCGCCGTCCTCCGGAAATTCATACATCGTCATTTTTAAAACATCAATAATAGCATGAAAATCTTCCCCCTCACTGTAGGGATATTGAACCACAACTACTCCACGACCAAATCGCTCCTTGGCCATATCCACCGTCTTCTGGAAATCAGAATATTCGTTATCGGGTTTGTTTACAATAATGAGCGATGGAATATTATACTTCTCGGTATATTTCCAATGCAACTCTGTGCCTACTTCAACCCCGTATTCAGCATTTAATGCAAATATTGCCGTATCGGCCACACGTAACGGCCCAACAACTTCTCCGATATAATCCGCCGTGCCCGGAGTATCAATTAAATTTATTTTACTACCCCTCCAGTCCAGATTTAACAAGCTTGAGAAAACCGACTTTCCTTTTTCATGCTCTATCTCATGATAATCCGAAGAAGTATTTTGCTGTTCAATAGAACCGCGCCTCTTCTTACTTCCGGATTCAAAAAGCATCGTCTCTGCCAAGGTAGTTTTACCCGAACCGGCATGGCCAAGCAAAACAACGTTTCTGATTTTTGATGGTTTGTAAACATTCATAGGCTACCTCCGTTTTTTGGATATAAGGTAACACCAAAGCATTCTGTCTTCAAAATATACCTGCGGCAATTTTTAGAAAGGCTTACAAGTACCGCGGCTATTTTAATCATTACTCACTCCGGTGCATTGGATTGTTTTAGACAAGTAAGGTAAAAAAAGATTTGAACTCAATACTTTCCGCTAAATTTGGTAACATTAGCTGCGGATTTAATCAAAACCCGATACTCTATTCATGAAAAGTATTTTACTTATCCAAACAGGCGGCACCATTGCTATGGATGTCAGCGGTGATCAAAAGCCTACCCTTAATCCCAAAAAGTGGACCGAGCTGATGTACCAGGCTATTCCAGAGCTTTCGGAAATTGCTGATATAAAAATGGAGCGGCTCTTTTTTGAGGACAGCTCCGACATCAATAAAAAACACTGGGCAGCATTGGCAGAATTTATCCGGACTAATTACGAGGATTATGATGGTTTTGTAATACTCCACGGCACCGATACCATGGCTTATACCGCATCAGCACTTTCATTTGCACTACAAGGGTTGGATAAACCAATTATTCTGACCGGCAGCCAGGTTCCCATGAGCAATATCCGCAGCGATGCACGGCGAAACTTGGTTAACGCTATTGAAATGGCAACGATGTCACTCCCCGAAGTAGCCATCTGTTTTAATGATTTTGTCTACCGAGGAAATCGGGCAACCAAAATGAGTATCGGTGATTTCGATGCCTTTGCATCTCCTAACTACCCACCCCTGGCAGAAATCGGGCTCAATATTGATATTCGTGATCACGTGCATGCCCCTTCAGATTCCCTGAAAGTTACAACCAATTTTTCCGACCAAGTTTTTCTTTTAAAAATCTATCCTAATTTGAATCCCGATTTTCTGAGTCAAATTAATTTTGGTGATAATCGAGTGCTTATCATCGAGGCATTTGGGAGTGGAAATTTTCCTATCCAAGGTAATCAAAGCCTGCTGCCATTCTTTGAGAAATGCCTCAAAAATAACATCCTATTGATTATCACATCACAGGCGGCCTATGATGCAGTGGAGCTGAGTAACTATAAAAGCGGTCGAAAAGCACTAAAGCTGGGAGCACTCAGTG
>CAYNKF010000155.1:0-6172 GCA_964397705.1 uncultured Balneolaceae bacterium
ACATCCATAAACGCTTGTATTATTATTTCTGTTTTTAACATTTCATGTAATCCGGCAATAATAACAATAATTGAATAATGACTAATGAGTCACCATTCTGGGTATTATTCTTTGCAACTTTCATCCTGTTTCTTGCCATGAGCTGCAGCTCGAATCAGAAGCAAACCGAGGCCGAATACGCCAATGAGGTGAATGAGTGGCATCAACTCCGCATTAATAACCTGTTAGGTCCCGAAGATTGGTTAAAGTTAGCAGGTCTTTACAAACTTGAGGAAGGATCGCAGAGCTTTGGCTCCGACTCAACGAAAGATCTCGTATTTCCTCCCAAAGCAGCTTCTTCAATCGGTACGATCACCAAAGAAGATACTACCGTTACCGTACAGATAGATGGCAATGTCCTGGTCACTCATTCTCAAGATACCGTCTCCAAAGTTACGATGATTCCCGGTAATGCAAGGGCCGGTACGGTTTTAAAACACCGGAGTTTAGTTTGGTATCTACTTGACCGTCGAGGAAATTACTATATCCGTTTAGTAGACGAACAACATCCAAACCTTGCAGCTTTTGAAGGTATTGAACGTTTCCCTATTGACCCAAAATGGAATATAAAGGCAGAGTTTAAGCCTTTCGAAAAGCCCAAGCCCATAACCGTTCCTGATGTCTTAAATGAGGGCATGTCTGATACTCTTTACGGTATACTCAAATTTTCAATTGAAGGCGAAGAATATAGCCTGGCACCGCTAAATCATCCCGAAAAAGACGATAAGTTTTTCATCATTTTTGGGGACAAAACCAACGGCGAATCAACGTATGGAGGCGGTCGATATATCTACATTCCAACACCTGATGAAAATAATACTACCTATATTGACTTTAATAAATCATATAATCCGCCCTGTGTATTTACCAATTTTGCCACATGCCCGCTGCCTCCATCCCAAAATAGATTACCAATAGCCATCCCTGCCGGAGAAAAAATGTTTAAAAACGCTCAAACATACTGACATGTCAGAATCAGAAAAGCGCTTTTCTAAACAAGCAGATCTATATGCGAGATATCGGCCTGACTATCCAGAAGAACTCTACAGTTTTATTTTTGATCATCTTGACCAACTAAACACAGCATGGGACTGCGCCACCGGTTCAGCTCAGGTAGCCAACCATTTGGCTAATCATTTTGAGCAGGTTATTGCCAATGATATAAGTGAAGAACAACTTTCCTTCGCACCAGAGAAAGCTAACATCACATATTTGAATAAGCCGGCCGGACATTCCGGTTTACCCAGTAACACTTTCGATTTGATTACTATAGCACAGGCTATACACTGGCTTAATTTTGAGCAGTTTTATGATGAGGTACGCAGAACTGCCCGAAAAAATGCATTACTAGCAGTAATCGGCTATGGCATGGTACGCTTAGATCAAAAAAGCAATCTTATTATAGATGATCTCTATGAGGAAGCTTTTGGAACATACTTCAGTAAAAATCGAAAGTATTTAGACGATCGTTACCGTAATATTCCTTTCCCATTTGATGAGATTCCTTCTCCTGATTTTGAAATAACCTACAAGTGGTCGCTTGATCATCTGGAAGGTTATTTTAACAGCTGGTCCGCAATCCAGAAGATAAAAGCGGAGCAGTCTAAAAACCCAACGGACAAGGCCATTCAGCGAATCCGACAAAAGCTTGGAAATCCAGGAAGAGTAGAAGTTACTTTCCCAGTATTTATGCGACTGGGAAAGATAATAAAATAGCTATTTTTTACCCTCTTTTGATTTAACATTCAAGTGTGAATCTCTTCTCACTCCTTGCCCTTCTCCACTATACATTTCCTTGAATTCTTTAACGGTATGAATTACACCTATCAAAAATAATACCGTCACTATAACACCAATCGCAAATATATTTACCTCACCCATGTTGATCACCCTTAGAGATTGTTTTTAAATAAACACCTAAACTTAAGATGGAAGGAACCCAGATTCCTACAAAAAGACCGGCATCTTTATGGCCTGTAAACCAGAGATAAATTGAAAATAAAAAGGATATTAACACGGATGTAAGAATAAAGTAATCTGATTTTTTTAACATGCTAATTGTGTATTTTTTGTACGTATTTGTTTAATAATTTAATCTTAAGAATAAGAAATATACTCTTCGTTAGTACGATACTCATTGTTAGATTTTTTCTTTTTATCACGCTTACGCTGAGCTGACAACTCTTTTTTAAATAAACTGTATCCTACCAAGAATAACGAGCTAACTAAAAGTCCTGCCGAAAATATTATTGTTTCCATAAACGGTGTTTTTAATTTCTGCTAACAGTAATGCAAATTGTAATAAAATCGTTTGATATATTTTAAAATTACTGGGCCGGATAGATTCTGTCTTCATCATTAATGTCCAACCAAGAGAAATAACGATAAATCAATTACACAATAATTCCGGTAAGGACAGCTCCAATAGCAACTAACACTCCATATTCATTTTTTACAGTCAAAGAAATACGGATCAATATTGTTGAGACGATAAAACCTGCATTTCGTATTAAGACTTCATAGCGTTTTGAGTACAAAAAAGATGCTATAAAAATGAGGACATCAGTAAAATCATTACTCTGAAAAGATCATCAAAGAACAATGAGTCCAACTCAAGGTCATAGTCTAATACAGAGTATGTTGATAAAATTACTTCGCGTGACCATTCCCCAAATGCCATTGCAGCCAAAAAGAGAAGTAAAACAGTCAGAATCAAAGCGATAAACTCCTTAAATCGGATAAATTTATTTAGTTTGGGTGAACTACTAGCCCCCTTTCGATTTTTTGATGCATGATAAAAAGCACCTACCAGTAAAAAGAGTATCAATCCACCACAAAGGTCAAAAACGATATCCAAGAATTGATCTGTTTGTTCCCAAACTTCAGAAAAACCTAAAAAGTCCGATAAATCTTTAAAAACCCTCCGAAGTATAATTAAGGAAATTATTTCATATTGCTTTTTAATCGACTCTGTAAAAGAAAGCGGAAGTGCCAAAATCATAAAATACACTTCATAAACAAGGATGATGCTAAACGGAGTGTATAACGCTGATAGGTAATTGGTGTTTAAATTTTTAAACAAGACGGGAAGAAATTCAAAATTATCTGCGATAAATATGACTAGCAGATGGACTATAAAAAGAGAAAACGCAAGGTAGATAAATATTTTTTCGACATATGCTTTACTCTCCTCGCGATTTAAAAAAGCATAAAAATTGTGTGCTAATTCCACATCCAACGGTTAGTAAGGCATTTTCAAAAAAATATGAAAATTGGAACGTAGGCAATATTTCTAAAGTTGAGAAGTAATATTCTTAACTAATATCTACGTTTAAATAAAAATTCTTAATTAAATTAGGCCATTATGGAGCTTACATCACTATCCCTTGGTGAATATTCACTTGTGTATAATATGTTGTCCTTTTCTATTGCAGCTATGTTGGCTGCTGGGGCATTTTTTATTCTTGCCCGAGATCGGGTATCCCCCAAATATCGTATTTCGCTGGTAGTTTCAACACTTGTCGTAGGAATAGCGGCTTACCACTACTTCCGTATTACCGGTAGTTGGGCAGCAGCCTTTGAGATTTCCTCTTCCGGAACACAATATTTAAGTAGCGGTAAACCATTTAACGATGCATATCGCTATGTGGATTGGTTATTAACGGTACCCTTATTGCTGGTAGAGTTAGTTCTAGTACTTAATCTGTCACGTGCTAAAAGTAGCTCAATGTTAACCAAGTTAGTTATTGCTGCAGTGTTAATGATTGCCTTAGGCTATCCGGGAGAATTATTGTCAGCTGATAGCATGTTCTCCGAGCGTGGATTCTGGGGATTACTAAGTACCTTGCCCTTTATTTACATCCTCTACATCCTTTTTGGTGAACTTGGTACTGCAATGGAAGGTCAGCCAGAACGCGTGCGTGTTCTATTTCGAAACATCAGATTACTCCTGATTTTTACATGGGGCTTCTATCCAATCGTGTACATGGCACCGTTCTTTGGATTAACAGGTTCAACATCACTGGTTACGATTCAGGTAGGATATACAATCGCTGATGTACTTGCCAAAGCAGGTTACGGGGTAATGATTTATGCTATTGCCCGAGAAAAATCACTGGCTGAAGGTTACTCAATTGAGGAAGCATATACTTCATAACGAACTCCAACTTTAGCTGCCATATTCATTTATCGTCTCCGCCTTAGTCGCGGAGGCGACTTTATTTACAGCATATGAGACATCGGTCACTTCCTCTGGACATCTTAACCATTGTGATATCCGTAATTGCGATACTTATTTCGATTATTAGACCTGATGTTGCCGAAACATCAAAATATTACATCTTTGCAGTGGTCATGCTTCTGGTAGGAATTCCGCATGGAGCAGTAGACCATATCATTAGCAGTAAAATGTATGATTTATCCAATCGGATGTCTGACCAATTAAAATTTTATCTGCCTTATCTCACCTTAATGCTATTAATGGGCATAATATGGTATCTGAGCCCGGTAGCAGGATTTATTTTATTTTTGATATGTACTATTTATCACTTTGGCCAGGCCGACTTCATTCATCTTAAAATTCCAACTGCATTCAAATTTGGACTCTATATTTCCCGTGGTCTTATGATTATGGGACTGGTGATTTTTGTAACCCCATCCGTTTCCTTTCCAATAATGGAAAGCATTATGAATATTGATATCACCGGAGGTTCTATAATTAATCAATACAGTCATGAGATTGCTGTGACAGCAATGGCTCAACATTTCTTTTTGTTGACGGCTGCTTCTTACACTTTTAGAAAAAAATTAACCACTAACAGTTGGTATCGGATTGGAGATGCAATTCTCATTGGTACGTTATTTTGGTTTACCGAACCGATTATCGCATTTGCCATATATTTTGGTTTCTGGCACTCCCTTGGGCATGTTAAGGAACTAAAAGATTTTTTGTCAAAACAGAATAAACATTGGGGAGTTATACAATTTGTCAAAGACTCATGGCTATTTACGCTTGTTAGTATTGCCGGACTTTGGATACTATACGAACTAAATCAAGCATTTGGATCGGAAGAACAAATGCTGGCACTACTTTTTATTCTAATCAGCGCCCTTACCTTACCCCATATGATCGTTGTAGATCTCATGTTTAAAACCAATAAGACTACAAATTAGAAAATGGCTCATAGTCACAGAAATATTCCAATTAAGACTTTCCAGCAAGTTTATAAAGCATTTCAATTTCTTCAGGCCACCTCTCAGTATTCGGGGTTTCCAAAATCATGGGGATATTATCTAGCCTTTCATCCTGCATTAAAAGTTCAAATCCTTTGATCCCAATTTTTCCTTCTCCGATATTGTCATGCCGGTCTACCCTGCTTCTGCATTCATTTTTGGAGTCATTTAAATGCATACCCTTGAGATATTCAAAGCCGATTAGCTCCTCGAATTGCTTCCACATCTCATAGTAGCCCTTTTCTGTTGATAGATTATAACCCGCTGCAAAAGCGTGACAGGTGTCGATACATACCCCCACCCTGCTTTTATCATCAACGCCGTCGATGATACGGGCCAGATATTCAAACTTATATCCTATGCTCGTACCTTGACCAGCCGTATTTTCGATTACAGCCGTTACCCCCTCAGTCTTATCCAAAGCCCAGTTCAACGACGCAGCATTACGGTCTAAACACTCCTCAACGCTTATTTTATTTAGATGATTACCGGGATGAAAGTTCAGAAGTTTTATTCCTAATTGCTCACAGCGCTGCATTTCATCTAAAAAAGCATTCCTCGACTTCTGCAGTTGCTGCTCTTCGGGATGTCCTAGATTTATTAAATAGCTGTCATGCGGCATCACATAATCCATTGAATACCCCAATTCTTGACAGCTCTTTTTGAAACCATCGATATTTTCTTTCGTGAGTGGCGGGCCTTCCCACCTGCGTTGATTCTTTGTAAATAAGGCAAAGGCTTTGGCTCCTATTTTGTGGGCTCGCTCTGGGACATTTTCAACACCGCCTGCAGCACTGACATGGGCTCCAATATATTTCATTGAATCGACTGATTAATTATAGAGCTACTTAAAAGAGTGCTAAATAATCTAAAAAGGCAGGCAAATCCAAATAGAGAACAT
>CAYNKF010000156.1:0-6160 GCA_964397705.1 uncultured Balneolaceae bacterium
GATGTTTGCCAGTAGCACCGGAGATACGGTTGATCTCAGGTTTGGGCAGTCAAGTCGGGGCAGTAATGGTTTCGATAGTGGAGTAGATCAGGATGCACCGCCGCCCCCACCTGAGGGAGCTTTACATGCATATTTCGAAATTGATGGCCTTGATCTGCACAGAGATTTCCGCAGCAATATCGATCAGCAGGTAACGTGGACGCTCCAATATCAGGTTAGCAGTGGTGAAGACTTAAAATTAGATTGGGAGATTGTAAATAATAACCAAATCGAAGGTAGTTTAGTACTCACTGATGAGTCAGGAAGTTTTGAAGTTGAAATGAAGAGTGAAAGCACCTATACCGTTAGTGGAAGTACTTCCGGAACTTTGCTTATAAAATATAATTTTCAGTAAGTAGTTTTTTTGAACTATGCCGGCAGTGAAGGAATAGAATCTATTACCCCAAAATTTTCTAGCCCCATCCAGACCAGAAATAACAGGTAGCAGAATATAAGACTCGCTGACTCCCATCTGTCTAATGTCATGTCGGTGCGCAAGAAACTAAATAAGAGGAGTGTCCCAAGTGTAAGGGCGCCCATCAGCGGAGCCGCAACAGAAAAGTTGATAACCGCAGCACCGGCAATAAGTACGCCGACGGGAATGCAAACGAGCAGGTCAAAAATATTACTACCCAGTACATTTGCCATCGACGTTATAGGATCTCCTTTTTGAGCTTTCTTTATACTCACGAAAGCATCGGGGATACTGGTGCCGGCAGCAACTACCGAGATGCCCCATAGGAACGAAGGTGTGCCGAGTAGATTTCCAAACTCAATAGCTGAGCGCACCAAAAGCTCTACTCCGATTAAAATAACAGCCAGACTAACAATAAGCATGCCCCACTCTTTTAGTGGATTAATGTTGCTTGAATCGAGCTCCGATACGTATTCCATCGTATCTTGATATTGTATAAAGATGTAGAAGCCGTAGAGTAGTAGCGGTAGCAAGGCCAATAGTCTATTCATTTCTCCCAAGATGACCCCTTCTTCAGCACTAATGGGGTTAAATATGGCGGCAAAGGAAAAAGTAATGATCAATACGGCTACGGATATGATGTAAAACTGGGCTTCTTTATATACCAGGTCCCGGTTTGATTCCAGCGGATCTTTAGACACCAATCCGGCAGCGGCGGGAATAATAAGGATATTGAAAATGGCAGAACCCACAATGGCTGCTACACCCAGATCAAATTCTCCATGTAACATTGTAGAAAGGACAACGGTAGCCAGTTCGGGAAAGCTGGAGCCAATAGCGACGACTAACGCTCCCTGGACAATATCAGGCAGCTCGTAATATGTCGACAATCCTTCGCTGGAGTGTTCCAGCCAATCGCTTCCCTTCCATAGTATACCGGTTGCGACAATAGCCACCGCCGTCCAGAGCAGTAAAGAAAGTATCATTATTTATCCCCAGATATATTAATCTTTTGAAGAGCAATAAATGAAGATTAATGGTATCAAAAAAGTAAAATAGGTACCTTCATATTGGGAGCAGTTTCACAGGTGGCACGGCAGCTAAAAGTTTATAACCTGGTATCCTTTGACAATAAAGCTTCGCAGGCTGGGATGCTGATCGTATTCATCCAAAAGATCAACATCTGATGCCTTGACCTCTTTGAATACCCCAAATGCTTTTGCACAAAATCGGCAAGCTCCGTGAATATTTGCTTTTACAGCATTATAAAGCGGATGAGCGTCGTGCCCTTTATCTTCTAATGCTGGAATCCACTCAGTTCCTGCACCATCAAACACAATTTTTACCTCATCATCGTTTTCCTGTAGTTCTTTGGCAAGTTCCAGGGCATTGACTACACGTCCTAATGATTCGTGAGATTCTGTACCGGCTAAAACAACAATAGCTACTTTATTCATAAATAGGAGTTCCTTTTTGGAAGTATTGACTGTTATAGATGATAAAAAGTGAAGAGCTCTTACTTAATTGAAATCGAAATGCAGATTTGAGGAGATGGCCTATTTCCGATGACGATCTGAGGATGTTTGCCTGTGTCGTATATTTAATTTTTGGGGAAGATAAAAATAAAAGCGGCACCGCTGTGTTCTTTATCCAAGGTAATTTCTGCTTCAAGTTGAGCTGCGAATGTTTCAATTAACATTGACCCGAGAGAGTCACCCCCACCGAGCTCGAAATCGTCAGGCAAGCCGGGACCATCATCGGCAACAGTCAGTTTTGCTTTTCGTTTTTGATCCTCTAGCATTACTGAAAGAGTCCCCTTACTGTCACTTTCAGGGAAGGCGTGTTTAAAAGCATTGACTACAAGCTCATTGACTAATAATCCACAGGGGACAACGGTATCGACGTCAACCCTTACTGGGTCTAAATCAAAAACTAAATCTATATTCCCATTGGTAACAAAAGTCGAGCTAATGGTTTCAACGAGCTCCTGCAGATATTCATTAAGCTGAATGTCTGTTAAGGTGTCGGTCTGATAGAGCTTATCGTGTATAAGTGCCATCGACTGGATACGTGATTGGCTGTCTTGAAGGGCGTTCTGCGTATTTTCGACTTCTGTTGTATCTAGCTGGAATCCTAAAAGTCCGGAAATGATGGAGAGGTTATTTTTAACACGGTGATGGATCTCACGCAATAACATATCTTTTTCTTTTAGTGACTGTTCAACCTTTTTGGTTTTCCGGGTCACTGTCTTACGTAAGCTCACAATCCACGCTACGATTCCAATAAGTATGAAAAGAATTACAACAGACCCAATGTAAAAGTAATACTTTGGGATATCGGAATATTGCAGTTCATTAGGAGTGCGAAGATGGATCAGGTAATGATGTTTGTTAGTAACAATCTCTGAGAGTATGCCTGTAACTGATATCTCATCACCAATACTGAGGATATCAAAATTGAATTCGTTAAATGAATCATGGAAGTTGGAAACGAATATTTTGGGTTCAAAGTTGGGCATCTTATCCATTGCTACAGAAAGGTAAATGCCGTTATTGATGGTTCCCTTTTGGGTAATTGTGCCTGAACCCGTTACCAACATTCCTACGTATCTTTTGGGTTGGTTGCCAACTTTTGAGAAGGGCTTTGGTGTAAGAGTTCTGCCGGCCTCCGGAAATACTTTATAGGAGTCTACATAAATTTCATTTGAGCCATTATAATTTTGTAGCTCCCCTTGTACAACCAAGCTGTCTCCAACCCCAAAGGAAGCTTCCATCTTTTTAGTATAAAGAGGAATACCGTGTTTATTACTTTGAATGAATGCCATTAATCGTGTGGTATGCAACTGACCCAAGGAGGAGTTGGCGATACCACCTATTTTTACTCTTTCGCCTATATAGTCAAGGGTATCATCTTGGTTTTTATCCAAGAGCACAGTAGAAATGGACCAAGTAGAATCTGAAGGAGATTGAGCACTTGACAAGTTTGGGAGGGCTAATAGCAATGTCACTAGAAATACAACAAACATAATTAGATGTATTTCTACACTTTTTTGTAGTCTTTGTCTCTTATAATGCATAGAAAAGCCAAATTGTATTACCTAATAGCCGATTTGTCACCTAAACACTGATATAAAAGCCTTTTGAGGCAATCTAATATTTTTTAAGAGAAAGTTACAGGCTTATCGGCTTAAGTTTTTCTAAGCTAATGGACAAAAAATCTTTAAGGAGTTAAAAATTTCAATGCGGGAATTGCTTATGAAAAAGTAAGATGAATGGCATTTATTCCATCTAATAGTTGAACATTTAATTATGAATGAAAAAGTAAGCTATGGATCAACTAAACAAACTATCGGGAATAGCACATTGGTTACCAAGATTATCGTTGGCAGCAATTTTTATATATCATGGATTCCCCAAAGTAGCGATGACAGGAGATGTGTCCACAATGATGGGAATGCCTTTTGCTATGGTACTAATGCTTGGTATTGCTGAAATTGGCGGTGCATTATTAATGCTTTGGGGCGGTTTCGGTCCCGAATGGAGCACTCGTATTGCGGGATTAATATTTACTGTAATTATGATTGGGGCTATTGTGATGGTACATGCCCAATATGGCTGGAACTCAATTAATATGGGCAATAATGGGGGCCGTGGAATGGAATTTCAGGTATTAATTATAGCTGTATCGTTACTATATGCATTTAAAGGAAATGCGTTAAATAGAAAAGTAGAAGCTTAGGAGACAAACTAATCCCAAAACTTACTATATCCCTACTAAAGCGGGTGGCTGGAAATGCCACCTGCTTTTTTTTTGATAATACGAGCAATCAGAATAGGAAAAGTCTGTATTTAACTTATCGATTTTCGGGATTAGGATGATCAAAGCGACAGCCGGCCTCCCATACAGAACGCTGATTGCCGTGTGCCGGCAGACCATCCGCCTGGTCAAGCATGTGGGCCATATGCATTAGATTCCAAGTCATAAATGTGGTATTGCGCTGGGTGAATTCGTTATCGAATCCCACGGGACCGTCTTCTCCATCGTCGCCATAGCTCAGACCCGGGCCTGCTTCGCCGATCCATCCTGCATCTGCTTGCGGAGGAATGACATAGCCCAAATGTTGCAGCCCGTAGAGGATACTCATTGAGCAATGCTTGATACCGTCTTCGTTGCCGGTAATTAGGCAACCGCCCACGCGACCATAATAAGCATACTGTCCTTTGTTATTTAGATTGCCTGAATAACCATATAGACGCTCGATAACTTTGGTGGCCACCGAAGATTTTTCGCCGAGCCAAATTGGGGAGCCGATAACCAAGATATTGGCATCCATCACCTTTTTTTGGATTTTAGGCCACTCGTCTTCCTCGAAACCGTGCTCAGTCATATCGGGATATACGCCCGGTGCAATGTTGTAGTCCACGGGACGAATGATTTCGGTAGAGACATCATTCTTTTCAAAAATAGATTGGGATACCTCGATAAGGGTCTCTGTATGTGACTCATTTGGGTTTGGTTTAAGCGTACAGTTCAAAAATAGTGCGCTTAAATTTGAAAAATCAGTCTCGTTATCTTCGCTGAGTTTCTTTTGTTTTTCCGAAAGAGTCATAATAAGATAGTGGTCTAGTAATGTGATTTGACTTGCTATAGTATTCCTGCAGCGGTTTGGGCAATCTTTTTGAGGGCTCCCGTTATCTTTCGAAGTTCCTGATCGCATCCTTCTATACCATGGCGTTCTTTAAGGTACTCAGGTAAATTATATCCAATATGAACTTGTTCCTGATTACTTTCCCAGACCAGTACTTTTTGCGGTAGATCAATAGCAACAGTCGGCGCGCACTGCATAAGAGGCGTGCCTAGTTTGGGATTACCAAATATGAGAACAGTAGTTGGGGGAAGTTGCATATCAACAGAAGCGGCCCCTTCTTTGTGATCCACTTTTTTAAAGATCGTAAGCCCGTTTTCTTTTAATACCTTTTCGAGTCGGTCAATTGTTTCATCAACCGAATATTCACTTTCTATTGTAGTGATACCTTCTTGCGCTAAAGAAGGATGAACGGATATTACAATTAAGAATGCGCATAAAATAACTGTGATAAACTTTCTCACGGCAGAATATTTTTAAATTAATATTTATACCCTTGCATTTCTTCTTCGTTGGTTTCTACTCCCAGTCCCAAGACCATGCGATTTACAAAGTTGAAATAACTGATGACCAGCACGGCATCGAGGATGGCCCGGTCAGCTAATCCTGTATTTTTAAGAGGTTGCAGATGCTCGTCTTTGTCCATTCCATCTGGGTTTTTGGTGAGTACCTTAGCTAACTGGCAAAGTCGTTTATCTACATTGTCCAGGTCCAGTTTGTTGTAGTCTTTGCGGAGATTTTTTACCCGTTCACGATCTTTCCAGTAGTGATTTAGGGCCTGACCGTGGTGCTGTTGGCAATATTCACAATCATTTGCAGCCGAAACGACCACCGCCATCATTTCGCGCTGGGCCCTGCTCAGTGGCGACTTGCTAAACATAACAGACATATAGAGATCCATATGTGCTGTTATGCTTTCCGGGTTTAAACTCTGGATTTTATGAATTTGCGCCAGTTTGCCCCGCTTCTTTTTAAGATCCTCATAAATTTCTTCAAGTGTTCCCGTTGCCTCCTCTGGTTCGATGTTTTCATTAATTGCCATCGCGTTACTTTTTTTTTTT
>CAYNKF010000157.1:0-6123 GCA_964397705.1 uncultured Balneolaceae bacterium
ACGTTGGTTCCATGCAAATCTTTTTTGGTAGCTTCTGTAAATCCCTTTACAGCACGTTTAGTAGCACAATATACCGATCCGCCTGGATAGCTTTCATGTCCGGCAATAGATCCGATATTTATAATATGACCCTGGTTACGATCTTTCATTTGCGGTGAGATCAGGCGCGTCATATTTAGAACTCCTTTGATATTGGTATCAACCATGGCATCCCAGTCATCGTGATCGGCATCAAAAACAGCATCCACACCTTTAGCAAGGCCGGCATTGTTAACCAGAATATTAACGGGTTCCGAAAAGTTTTCTAAAAATTTTTGCGCTGATTCACGATCTCTCACATCAAACGGAGCCAAAACAACATCAATATTATAATGCGTCTCTAGCTGTTTTTTTAACTCCTCAAGACGATTTTTACGACGTCCATTTAATACGAGATGGCTGCCTGATTCAGCAAATATTTTTGCAACAGCTTTCCCTATACCGGCCGTAGCTCCTGTGATAAACGTCCATTTACCCTCAATCCGATTTTGCATAAAACTGTATTAATTAATTTAACTGTTCTACCAATTTGGCCGCATTAAACAATTTACCCTCTTCGAATGCATTAGCCATCAATTGCATTCCGTACGGCAGTCCATTGGAATGCGTACCGGCAGGTACATTAATACCACAAATGCCAGCTAAATTAGCTGAGGTGGTATAAATATCATTCAAATACATCTGCACCGGGCTGTCCTGATTGGCGCCTAGATCGAAAGCCGTAGTCGGCGCCGTTGGTGATACGATAACATCCACTTCTTCAAAGGCTTCCGTAAAATCCTGCTTAATCAGGCGGCGTACTTTCTGAGCTTTCGCATAATATTCATCATAATAGCCGGCGCTAAGCACATATGTGCCAAGCATAATTCTGCGCTTAACCTCGGGACCAAAACCCTCTGTTCGGCTTTTCTTGTACAACCTGATCAGCGAAGAATCCATATCATTCAGTTGATCAATTAGCGCTTGCTTTTCCTCCCCCTTAGCCTGCTTAATCTGCTCTTCTAAAACCTCCT
Organism: uncultured Balneolaceae bacterium; assembly: GCA_964397705.1. Lineage (GTDB taxonomy): Bacteria > Bacteroidota > Rhodothermia > Balneolales > Balneolaceae > Fodinibius. The sequence goes on from CAYNKF010000157.1 coordinate 1,053, forward strand.
GTTCTTCCTTAAGATCCTTCTCCACGTCCTCAATATCAGCACGGTGGCCATACCGAATGCCATCATATCGCGCTAAATTGCTTGATGCTTCGGCTGTTGCAAGAATATAATAGGTGGCAATGCTGTATTTCATATGCGGCAGATGAATAGGAACCAGCTCGGCACCGGATTGTTCGAGTTCATTGAGCTTTCTATTGATGCCATCGCGGATCTCATCATCCAGACCTTCACCAAAATACTCTTCCGGAACTCCAATTTTAATATTAGAGTCCAAGTTATCAGCAATCTTATTATAGTCAGGTACTGTTCGGCTTGAAGATGTGTTGTCATTGGGATCTGGACCGGCGATAACCTCGAGAATCCGAGCGGCATCATCTACCGAGTTGGTAAGCGGTCCAATGCAGTCAAATGAAGAGGCAAAAGCAACCAACCCATGACGGGATACTCTTCCGTATGTCGGTTTCAATCCAACCACACCGCAATAAGAAGCAGGCTGACGAATTGATCCACCAGTATCAGAACCTAATGAAGCCGTACAAAATTCGGCTGCAACAGCTGCAGCACTACCCCCTGAAGAACCGCCCGGGACTTTGGTTGTATCAATCGGATTTTTTGAAGGACCATAAATGGAATTTTCCGTTGACGATCCCATTGCAAATTCATCCATGTTTAAGCGTCCCAACAAGATAGCATCCTCATCACGTAATCGTTTTATGACCGTTGCATCATAAACGCTATCAAAATCAGAAAGGATATTAGACGCACAAGTAACCTGTTTGTCCTTCTCGCAGATTAGGTCTTTCACCCCGATTACCATTCCGGCTAATTTTCTGGCTGTTCCATCTTCAATACGTTGCTGTATCTCTTCCGCTCTTTCAAGAGCTTGCTTCTTCTCAATACTGACTACTGCATTAACTTCATCATTATTCTTTTCAATATTATCAATATAAGACTGTACAATATCTGAAAGTGAAATATTACCAGACTGAATTTCCTGTTGAATCTGGCTAAAATTTGTAAAACTCAATGGATTAGAAATGGATTTAGTTAATTTTGCTGCTTTTTCTGTGTCTTTTCTTCAGAGTTGGAATTGCTATCCATACCTTCTTTTTGGCCCTCTTCCAGCTCTCTTTTTATTTCATTAGAGGCTTTTTTGAATTCCTTCATGCCTTGTCCAAGGCCACGAGCCAATTCGGGAATTCGTTTGGCACCAAAGAAAAGAAGTATAGCAAGACCGATAATCAAGATCTCCATTCCGCCGAAACTTCCCATAATAATTTGCTTTGTTTTTAGTTAACAATTATAACTAAGGAAGATAACAATAATTTATTAGACCTTTGAGCCATAAAAAGGAAAAAATAATTGCATTTTCCTCAAAAATTGACTTGAATTTAATGTGTTAATCCTTTTTATAGGAAGATACGATTTTAGCAAAACTTTAAAATAACAAAACTGTAATACATTTTATGATTTGGACTGTTGAATTAGCAGCCGTTTTAGATGAGGCCCCTTTCCCCGCAACACGTGATGAGCTCATTGAGTGGGCAGAACGTAATGGGAGTCCTCAACAGGTACTCGATAATTTATATGAACTCGAAGAAATTGAACAAGGTGAAGATGTAGTATATGAAGGCATTGAAGATATCTGGCCAGACTATATTGGTAAGGAGGACTTCTTCCATAACGAAGATGACGAAGGCTTCAATTACGACGATGTTTAAGAGAAATTGATCTGGAAAGAACTTAATTTTCACGGTTGCATGATTTTTCATGCAACCGTTTTTTTTGAATGCCATAAACCGATATTTCTTGAAAGCTTTTTTCTCTCGCGCATTAATAGGCTCCTTACTGCTCAGCGGTATTTTACTGATCTCTGTTGACAGAGGCGTATCTCAAAATCTCGCTATTGAGAACGACACTACGGATAATGTGGTTCGTATTGTCCGTTTTGTTGGAAATGATAATATAAAAGACAATACACTTGAAACATTAATCCGGACCCAAACAAACAGGGAGTTCCTGGGGATACCCCGCTTTACCCCTTGGTATTTCATTTGGCAACTTACAAATAGCTGGGGAGAACCTCCCTCCTATCTAAATCCTGCAACAGTAGCCAATGATATTGAACGCATCAAACAATATTATAAAACTGTTGGATTCTTAGAAGCTACAGTGGATACCAATATCGTTGAATTTAAGAAGAACAGGGTTGAAGTTTCTTTCCTTATTGATGAAGGACCGGCTTTTTCCATTAAAACAATGGCTTATACCGGGCTTCCTGAGTTTAAGGAACCTAAAAAAATAAATCGATTTTTGCGGCAGAGCCCTCTGACGAACAAACAGCTAAATGACTCCACATTTACCGTTAATGAGCGATATTCTGAAAATAAGCTTAATACCGAGCGCAACAGGCTTATTAACTTTCTAAAAAACAATGGCTATGCGGCTGTACAACGCGATTCGGTAAATCTGCTGGTCAAAAGGGATACAACAAACACCAACCAGCTTGATGCGCTTTTCACCATCAATCCCGGAAAAAAATACCGGTTCGGTGATCTTTATATAAGTCTCAGCGGTCCGGGTGATACTTTGCGTTACGATCAGCGTGAGACCCTTCGAAAAGCTCCTTTTGCCATCAATAATAAGTCCATTTTTCTCGAAAAGGGGGAATCTGCCCAAACCAAATTCGAGCTATTAACCAATCAGGTCTTATTTCAGCCCGGCGATGTATTTGATCATTCACTTTATATTCGTACGGTTAATGAATTTCAAAATCTGGGAATGCTCAATATACGTCAATTTGGATTAAGTGAAGACGGATCCCTCCCCGACTACTCCAAAGAGGAAATCCCGGTTATGTTTTCTCTGCAAACTCTCCCAAAGCACTCGGTGAACTTGAATCTGTTTGGGATGAGACGATATGGATTTGGATCAGGAGCTGGCGTTACATATACCAACAATAATCTTTTTGGAAAAGCCGAAAACTTTCAAATTGGAGTAAATGGAAGTTTTGAATATGTAAGCTCCAAAACAGTTCGGGACATTGCTTCGGAGGCTGATTCCAGCTCACAATCATTTGATGGTCGATTTTTTAAAAGCTTAGAAACGCGGGTTGAGTACTCCCTGCCTCGATTGATTTTCCCCTTTTCTTCACTTGATGATAATATATTCTTCTCAAATGGACGTACCAGATATTCGCTCACCTTTACGCGCTCCGATCAGCTACTTTTTGATATCAACTCAGACATCAGGTTTAATCTTCGATATGAGGTTCAACACAATCAACGCTATTCCAGTTTTTTAGATTTAATCGAACTCGACCTACTGGATACCGATCCTTCTCCTGAATTTAGTGAGGCCCTTCGCAATCGCTTTGGAGAAAACTCTTTTCAACTCCGACAAATTGAGGAGGATTTTCGACCGCAGGTTTCATCAATTCTCAGATATACATTTCGTAGCCAAAGAACCGATTTAATTAAAAGGGACCGCGGCTATTTTAGTGAATATTCCATTGCATCCGGCGGCAACATCCCCTATCTGACAGATCGATTGATTGTAACTCCTGACACGCTTGAAGGAAATTTACCGGCCATTTTTCCCGGGAGCCAAAACAGTTTGGCATATAGCAGGTTTGTCAAAGGAACAGCTGATTACCGTCGATATATTCCCCTATCGAACAATGCCGTTTTGGGATATCGCGGATTTTTTGGACTAGCCTTGCCTTATGGTCAAAGTAACACCATCCCACTAAATCAACGGTTTTATGCCGGGGGCGCTAACGACATACGAGGATGGGATATTTACAGCTTAGGCCCGGGCAGTATACCTTTAGATGATGTTACCATTAACGGTGGACAAATAAAATTACTTTCACAAATGGAGATAAGACAACAAGTTATCGGAAACTTCTTATCTGCTGATTGGATTGCTGCCTGGTTTGCCGATGCCGGTAATGTGTGGTATGGTCCAAAAACAAAACTATTTTCCAGTGATCCTTCGGAGGATGAACAGCAGCAACAAATCTCTGAAAATACCAGGGAGCAACTGCTAGAATTGGGAAAATTTCGTTTTGATAATTTCTACAAACAAATTGCGGTAGGATCGGGTCTGGGCCTGCGATTAGACTGGGAGTATGTCGTTATTCGATTTGATTTTGCATTCCGTATACACGATTTGCAGCAAGGATGGTTTGAAGATAAAACCCCCTACTTTACCTTTGGTATCGGTCATTCTTTTTAAGAATATCAATTGTTACCGTCAGTATAGCTTAGTAGATTATGAATCGGTCAAACTCATAAACAAATTCACAATGTATGTTTGGTTCTAAGCAGTTCAACAATTTGAAAAATAAAAGTGATCTTATCTTCCAATCTCGTTTTCTAAAAAACTTGACGATGCTTGAGCGATCAGAGTTTTTGCAATATTGTCACCGCAGACAATACAAAGAGAACGAATATATATACTACCAAGGTGATCCCGGTACCGGTATGTACTTTGTAGAGGATGGCAAGGTAGAGCTTATTGTTGAACCTGAACCCGGAACCCAGGATGAAGAGACACATAGCTATGTCATTGAATCTCCTGAAAGCTTTGGAGCCCTTTCAATTGGCTATGAGTTGCGTCGCATTTCAAGTGCTAAGTGTTTGACCGATTGCACTCTTCTTGGATTCTTTAAACCGGATTTTGAAACACTCAAAAAACGCCATCCCACTATTGCCGTTAAGTTTATGGAAACCCTTGCGATGATTGCTATGAAACAGCTCGAGATTACGACCAGAGAACTCAAAAAAGCAAGTTCTGCTGAACGGGCCTTTTCGCTGCAATTCAAGACATATATGGAACCTGAACAAGAATAAAATTAATTTTTGATTTACATTAGTGGCAGCAAATGACTATAAAAAAAGGTGATGACGTAGAGCTTACCATCGACTCAGCGGCTTACAAAGGCAAAGGAATTGGCAAAATTGATGGGTTAGCAATATTTGTACCCAACACAGCTCCCGGTGACCGGGTAAAAGCGCGCATAATCAAAAAGAAAAAGAGTTACCGCGAGGCTAAGCTTCTTGAAGTT
>CAYNKF010000158.1:0-6099 GCA_964397705.1 uncultured Balneolaceae bacterium
TAGCATTTGCCGGGCACCGAATTCAATATTGCAATGATTCTTCCACGTGGACTATTAAGGGAAGCCACCCATTGTCAAATGGGGTGATTCTTGAACCTTTCGAATTCCAGTTTGGATATGATATGAAAGGTGGTGTATATCAAAAATGATTTATTTAAAAAAAACCAGAGTTATAGGTAGGCAGCAGCATAACCCATGCATTAAAGCGGACAGGCCTCGCCGTTGGCTGCCAGCCTTGGTTTTAAAGTTCATCTTTCATTAGTTGCCAATTCAACAACAATTTGTGCCCCGGTTGTGCACAATGTCGTTATAGGTACAACAACTTAAGCCGGTTATTTTATGGAATTATTAGTTTTCTATCTGTTCTATGCTGGGATGCTCTCTCTGGGTTTATGGAAAAATGGCGTTCAATCGAGGGTCGAGATTAAGAATCACTTAAATGATAGTAGTAAACAGATCAAGCGAATCTTGGTAATCGGCGCAACGGGTGGCACAGGGCAAGAGCTAGTCCGCCAAGCCTTGGCAAGAGGCTACGAGGTTACCGCTTTTGTACGAGACCCATCTAAACTAAAGATTGAGCATCAAAAACTTAACATTTCTAAAGGCAACGTATTAGATTACAATTCGGTAAAACAGGCCATTCAAGGGCACGATGCAGTACTATCAGCCTTAGGTCATAAAAGGTTTTTCTATCCGACCCGGATCCTTTCTGAAGGTACCCGGAATATACTGCGAGCAATGGAGGAAGAGAATGTGCATAGATTAATATGCGAGACTTCTCTTGGCATTGGTAGTAGTGTGGGAAGACTGGGCGTCTACTATACTTTTTTTACTATTCCAGTGATTCTTCCTTTCTATTTTTGGGATAAAACACGTCAGGAAAAACTAATCGCAAATTGCAACATCAAATGGTGTATTGTACGTCCGGGCGTATTGACTAATGGTAAAAAACTGATAAATATCGTCACGGTACTGAGGCCGGTAGCTTTTTTAAAACAGTTCGTATCTCCAGAGCTGATGTGGCAAGCTTTATGATTGATCAACTATCGGACGATACATACTTGGGAATGGCGGTTGGTGTATCCAGAAAATGAGCACCAGGCCGGAAATTAAATTTTTGTACCTATAACCCGCCCATTAACGCGTACAGGCCCCACCTATCCTTGCTCGCTTCCCATTTATTAGTTAACCTTTTATTTTGAAATTCAGTCAACATTCGGGCGCCTGTCGGTTATGGGTAAGGTCCCTATGTTGATGGCTATTCCCCATTTATAAAAAAATGTGTTTTCCTGTATGTTACTCTTTTCAAAACAGGACGTGGTATTGTAGCATAACATTTTATGTCGTATTCTTATTTGTGCAAGTATGGTTAGGCGAGATAATACAAATGCGTTCATCTAACCATCAACATTAATTTGAGAGGAGAGAGCAATGACAACAGCAATGATATTTCACGAAGTTCAAGACGGCACAATCTGGTCCAAAGCCTGGAAGAAAGGGCCGGGAAGCCGACATGAGATGTTCGGGAAGCTTGGTATCGAATGCCGAACCTTCCGCGACTCCAAGAACCCCAATTCGACAGGCCTAATAGCGGAGATTCCCGACGTGGCAAAATTCCGGGAATTACTGCAGTCCGACGAGGGCAAAAAAGCAATGCGGGAGGACGGCCTGAAGGTCGAGACCATGCGAATGCTGGTCGAATTCACTCCATAGCTGGAGGACATTTCGTAAGATTTCTCATTAGTCCGGAGTATATTGAAATACTTCATCGATGGATTTTTCAAATACGTGTGCAATTCGAAAAGCAAGTTCCAGAGAAGGTGAATACTTTGCAGCTTCAATTGCATGTATGGTTTGGCGAGTCACGTTTGTCCGATCAGCCAACTCCTGCTGTGTCATTTCTCCACTTTGAAACCTGAGCAGTCTAATGTTGTTCTTTATCCGATATTCAGGCATTGTAACTACCCCATTGGTAGTAAAAAATTTGAGTAGCTGATTTTGTAATATTAGCTATAAAAAGGATGAATACTAAAACATGAAAGATCACATAAGGTTTGGCCAGAAATAACCTTTCTCCGGTAGCTTGACTGAAATAATCGTTAATTAGTATATGAACAACTAACGTTATTATTGATACCATGAGAAAATAATAGGCGTTTCTGAGTCCCTTAGAAGTAATCAGTATATCTCGCTCATCTTGTTGTACTCCTCCAATTTTTGCAGAGTTTGATAACTCCAAAATAAGCTCAATTAAAACTGTGATGCCTATCACTTTCCAGATGAGATTCGTTATATGTTCTGAATAGTTTTCAATTCCGGTGGGTAACCCGAATGCTGATATCAAATAATATCCAAAAATTGCTACCGTAAACCCCAATGAGGTCCATGCATATATTTCTTGTTTCGACATAAGAATGACCTTAGACATTTTGATTTTAGTTCTTCTAAAATATACGCATATGTAAAATGAAGGTTACATAGTGTATAATAAATTTTACTTTAGGGAGAGCTTAATGCCTATCCCGCGCATTAATGCGAACCCTGATAGGTCTGATTCATGGCACACCTCGCCCTCTTTTGTCTCATTTCCTTTTATTAAGTAATATTTCATTTAAACTTATTCGCCATTCTGGCGCCCACCGGTTATGTGTAAGGTCGTTATACTGCAGATAAAGTAGGTCAGGAATCGTTTAATAATTTTTGGCGATCATATTTTACCTTTGGGTACCAATTACAAAATAATTTGGGAAAAAATGGGCAATGACTATCAAGATCAACTTGGACGAAAGTTAATTAAATACGGTATTCTGCTACTTTTATTAGGATTACTTACCGGCTTTGCAATACCTGCCATGAACAATCCTCGTATGGGTCTTTCAAGCCATCTTGAAGGAACTCTAAATGGAATGCTCTTAATAATAATTGGGATTATTTGGCCACAATTGCATCTATCGCTGCGCGCATTGAAATGGGGATACGGCCTTGCCCTATTCGGAACATTTACCAATTGGCTTACTACTATATTTGCCGGGATATGGGGTGCCGGTGCTGAGACGATGCCGGTTGCAGGAGGTGATCAAGTGGGATTGGCCTGGCAAGAAGACGTTATTGGCCTTGGATTAATTTTGTTATCAATGGTAATGGTTATTGTTACCGGAATATTGCTTTGGGGCTTTAGAGGCGAGGTAAGAGCGAATAATTAAACAGCTGTATAAGTTATTATACCTATTGGTTACTATGATTTTACATATAAACAATAAAAACTTTAGCAACCGTGGAAACATATAACTCATTGCTGGGGCCCTACAATTTAAGAGAGGCTTTTTTAATTATTCTTATTTGAATCTATATTACAGTAACGGATGCAAAAAAAATTCTAAAAAAATTACTGCAATAACTCACCTCTTATGAATATTGAAACACGTTTTAAATCCTTATTGATTTGCCTCTTGCTATTTCCGGTTTTACTTAAGGCTCAAAACAGTAGTACCGATACTCTCAGCTTGGGCACAATAGATTTTCCTACATCAGCAACGGGTGAAGCACAAAAAGAATTTCTGGCCGGTATGCTGGCCCTGCACAGTTTTTGGTATCCAGAAGCACGTGATCACTTTAAAAAAGCCCGAGAGCTGGACCCCAATTTTGCCATGGCTTACTGGGGCGAAGCACTTACGCATGATCATCCCATTTGGCAGCAACATGACCAACAAGCTGGAGTAAACGCATTGGATGCATTGAGCAGCCAGTCTTCTACACATATGAATAGCCGAGAAGAGGCTTATATCAATGCCGTGAAACAGCTTTATGAAGAGAATGCAACCATGGATGAACGGAGGATAAATTATGCAGAAGCAATGAATGAAATTGCTAATGAATATCCCCAAGATCACGAAGCATTAGCATTGGCAGCATTAGCTGATATGAGTGTCCCCTCTTACAACTATAGTGCTCCCGATCCTAAAGATGTCGTTTCTATAGCATCCCGATTGGAAGAACTATACAAAAAGAATCCTGAACACCCGGGCGCCTTGCACTATCTTATTCATGTATATGACAACGATACGTTTGCTCCTATGGGATTGCGGCCTGCCAATGATTACGCCAACGTAGCATACTCATCACCCCATGCCATCCATATGCCCAGCCATATTTATAAGCAACTTGAGATGTGGGACAAGGTGATTGAATCCAATATTGCAGCATGGGAAAAATCAGTAAAATGGCAGCAGTCAACTGATCGCCCATTGGTTGACCGTGATTATCACTCCTATCGCTGGCTATTTGAGGCCTATCTGGAAATTGATAACTATGAAAAGGCCTGCAGTATCATTAATAATATTAAAAGTCTGTTGAAAAAAGCCGAAAAAAGAAATGAGGAAACAGGAAGACTAAACAACTCGCTAAATAATTTTCAAGAACAGTACAGCAGTAGCGCTTCCGCCTCCTGTAAAGAACTATAAGCTATTTTGTCAACCATTATATATACGTTTCTTGACCGTTATACGCCAGATCATTAGCTGGTTGATTTTTTAAAAGTCTATTTGTTACCGATTTTTTTTGTATTGTTCTGTTATCCGAAATGAAATCAGCTTATAAACATACTATTGTTTTTGTTCACTGCTTAGTGATATTGAGTGGAATGGTACTCTACTCTGTGTTACCAGTTGACATACAGATTGGTGAACACGATTTATCCCATTTCATTACGTATGAGATCGATTATGAGCCTCTCAACGAACCGGAAGAAACAGATTCTAACCATTCAAGTAACATCCTTGAACTGACATTTAAGGAAACGCCTGAGAAAAAGGAATCAACTGAGGGCATGAGTAGCATTGCAATCATAAAGCAAGGAAGTAGTGCTACAGAAGAGGGTTTTATTAAACTTAGCCTGGATAAATCTTATTTTTTTAAACGAGCCAGGCATTTCTCGATCAAATACAGTCTTCCTCTTATAAACAGAGCTGTAAATCATTTATCTCTACCCTTTCCGCCTTTTATCAGCAGTATTGCTATCCATGCTCCATAGTTCTGAATAAGTGTGGTGGCTTCTCATCCTTTAGAAGTCCTACAGTCTTGCCATAAAGCTGACAGGCCATACTAAGAATACAACTATACAGATCAGTTCATTTTGATTACGAAAGACTGATTTTGGCGCTTACATCCTTTTCATATCAGCGAAAGGCTTTTTAAAGAACAATCTAATCTGCGGTAAGGGATTTTGGAATGAAAAGATCGCAGAAAATTCCATCAAAAAATTATGATCGAGATGAAAAAAATAAAGTTTATAATAATCCTGCTATGTAGTTTAAGTATAGTAGCATGTACACTTCAAAATGAAAATCCAATCCCAAACACACCTCAACCGCCAATTGAAACTACTCAAGGAGTAGCAGATAGCTCGAAAACGGGGTTAAGGATTGACCGGTATCTCACTGCTATGGAAGCGCTTGGATTTTCCGGTGCAATCATCGTCAGCGAAGGTGATGAAGTAGTGTTACGTAAAGGCTATGGTTATGCAAACAGGGAAACCAGGCGGCCGTATACACCCCAAACCATCCAGACCAATGGATCGATAACTAAGCAGTTTACAGCCGCAGCTATTCTGCTTCTGGAAAGCCGTGGTGAGCTGACCGTAGATGACAAGATATCGAAATATATTGATCCGCTTTCTGATGAGATGCAGAATATTACCATTCATCAGCTTCTCACTCACTCTTCAGGTTTGCCGGGAGCAATCGGGTACGATGATGAACCGATTGGCGCTGATGCCTATCTGGAACGCTTGACGGGTGAATCTCTTCAGTTCGATCCAGGATCAGGGTTCGCGTATTCCAACACTGGATATTCGCTGTTGGGAATTATTGTGGAACGGGTTTCCGGGCAGAGTTACGAGGCTTTTCTACATAAAGAACTTTTATTGCCTGCCGGCCTTACTGAGACCGGTTATTTTATACCTGACTGGGATTCGGAGCGCTTGGCCATTGGCTACAATAAGGGCGAGCGTTGGGGAGAAATCCATGAAAAACGCTATCAGACAGGGGAAGTAGAAAACGGTCCAAGCTGGCATTATCGGGCCAACGGAGGCCTGCTCACCAC
>CAYNKF010000159.1:0-6086 GCA_964397705.1 uncultured Balneolaceae bacterium
ATTGCCCGATAAACGTAAAAGGCAACAGCGAACTAATTAATGCTGCCATCTACAATATTGTTCAGAACGCAATCAAATATACACATGAGGGAAGTTCTATCACTCTAAAAACAAGATGTGAGGGTGAGCAACGTAGCTTTTCTGTACTGGATGAAGGTCCCGGCATACCAACCGAGTTTTTAGGCTCGATTTTTGACCGATTCCAAAAAACGCAAAATCACACCGATGGTTTTGACGATGACAGCCCCGGATTAGGACTCTCGATTGTCCAAAGTATTTCCCGGTTGCATAATTTCAGATGCACCGCTAAAAACCATCCTGACAAAGGCGCGGAAGTTTCAATCCATTTTTAATCCACAGCTCTCGAAGCTAAATAAAGGCAGATTATTGAGTTGCGACAGTTAGGTTTCCCTGGATTTCTCATCTAAAATCATTGATTCTTCTATCTGACAATTATGAAGCTATAAATCAAAAAAATAAGTGACATTTATTAGCTGATATTGCACCTTTTGAACCGGATTTCCTAAATCCATTTTCTCTACAGATTTGGTTATTACATTAGTCTTTAGAACAACTGCGAGAAATCGCATTAAAACGGACAAAAGAAAGGTGTAATGATTTTTTCTGTAATAATTGCCCTATTAGTTTCATTCCAACCCATACAACAAGATACTACCGATCTTAACAATTTGAGCGTTGGTAAAGCCCTTGAGATTGCCTATGAACACAGTCCACAGGTAAACCAGCTAAAGAATCGTATTGAGGCGCAAAAACAACAGGCTGGTTTAAGCTTGGGCATTAAAGATCCCACTGTTACCTATGCCAAAGAAGGTATTGGTCAGGGTACTTTTGGAGAACAACGTTGGATAGTTTCACAATCAATGGATTTCCCATTAACCGGCTATTATCGGGTGAAAAGCGAACATGCTAATACCGGTTCGCTGGAACTTCAACTACAAGCACTGAAACTTCAGCTCAAAGCCAATGTTAAATCGGCCTATACCAAACTTGCCTATGCTATTGAATCAAGTCACTTAGCACGTGAGCGTGTAAATTTGTTTAAAAGTTTACGTGATGCCGCACAAGCACGTTCCGATCTTGGTGAGTCCTCCGAAATTGATGCCATGCAGGCTGATCTACAGCTTACAGAAGCACAAAATAATATGGAAAAAGCCTACCAGCAGATTATGAAAGCTCGCTATGATTTATTTGAAACCGTTGGACTGGATGAGGAGCAACAAACCTACGAAATCGGTTTCCCCGACACGTTGCATTATGTCGCTGTAGATATTAACCAAGATGAAGTACTTCAAAAATTGGACAGCCATCCGCAGCTGCAGCAAATTAATAAAGAACAGCTTGCCGCTTCCTACCAGACAAAGGCTGCCAAGAGCAGTTATTTGCCTGATTTAAACCTCATGTACTACCGACAGGATTTTGGCAACGGTTTTGATTTCAATGCCTTTGAAATTGGAGTAAGCGTACCACTTTGGTTTGGCATAAACCAATCTAATAAAGTTCAACAGTCGAAAGCAGAATATCGCAGAGTCGAATGGAAATATCGGGAACAACAGCTTTCCATCAAGAAACAAGCCGAACAAGCCTGGCACGGTTATGAAACCACACGTGCTAATGTAATACGATATCGCAAATCAATTCAGGATAAATCAAAAGAATTGGTAGATATGACACAAAAAGGCTACCGGCTTGGTGAGCTGGATCTGCTTACGCTTCTCGAAGCCCAGCGAACGTATCTGCGAACACAGCAATCGTACTACGAAACACTAAGAGATTATTACCTGCGAGTTATCGAACTCGAGAAATATCTGCAAACAGATATCATATTTAAATAAAATCCAGAATCTATTATGAACGTTTTTTCATCCTTAAAAATAACTTCATCCTTTAAACCTGCGGGACTTATTCTGTTGTCCCTTCTCTTTCTTGGAAGTTGCAGCTCAGATACCGGTCCGGAGGGGACTACTACTGATCCGGGAACACCGCCCTCCCTTTCAGAGAAAGGAACCCAAGAACAGGTGGTCCGGCTCACAGAGCAACAAGCCAAAGACCTGAATATTGAAATTTATACCATAGAAAATGAGCAGGTTAATTTCTCTATTAATGCCCCGGGACAAGTTTTTGCGGCTCCGGAACGAATTTCCGTGGTTAGCTCTCCCATTAACGGACGGGTATCTAAAATCTATGCCCACGAAGGAGAACGTGTACAAAAGGGAGATCCCCTGCTAAATTTAGAAAGTCTGGAATTTGCCAACTTGGTTGGTGATTATTTGGAAGCAACAGCTGAAATCACCTATCAAGAACAGCAGGTAGAACGCCTGAAAGTATTAACAGCAGAAAAAATTAGTCCAGAACGAACCCTTCAACGATCACAAGCTGACCTTAGAAGAGCCAAAACAAAACAGAGTGCTTCTTTGGCTCGGCTCCGTGCCGTGGGTATTACCAATGAACAGGTCCAGCAATGGGACCCGTTTACCTCAGATCCCAAATCAGAACTAACGATTCATGCTCCCATATCAGGTGTGCTAAATCAGCATTTGATAGATCTGGGAGAATCCGTCAACTCCTATGACAAACTCTTAGATATTATTGACAATACTGAAGTTCTCATAAAGGGTTTTGTTTCAGCGGCAGACGCTCCCTTTGTACATGAAGGTACCCATGTTGTAATTACCCAAAAAACAGAAGGCAGTTCTCCTCAAAAACAGCGAATTGAATCGACGGTTACCTCAGTCAATCCGGCCCTTGATGAAGCAAATAAATCCATCGTGCTTAACAGCATTGTCCCGACTAAGGATAACTGGCCAATAGTGGGACAAAGTGTTCGGATGAAATACTCTGCACAACCATCAGATTCAAGTTTTACGATTCCCCTTTCCGCTATTCAATTTGAAGAGCAGGATGCTGCTGTTTTTGTTCAGCGTTCTCCGCGAGAATACGAAAAAAGGATTGTTGAGGTAGAACGAATGACTGATGATCGTGCTGTCATAGGTTCGGGACTAAAGCCGGGAGAAAAGATCGCCGTAAGCCAAGTCTTCAGCCTTAAAGCATTAGAACGTTTCGAACAATTTGCCGACTAACCTACAGCTTCGCCTACTATGTTAAACAGAGTCATCGATTTTAGTCTAAAACAAAAATTTGTAGCCCTTGCCTTGGTCTTGTTGATGGCCGACGGGGGCATCTTTTCATTATCAAATATCCCAATAAACTCTCAGCCTGACGTTACACCGGTTCAGGTACTGGTCATTACAAAAGCCGGTCAATACTCTCCCTATGACGTGGAGCGGCTGGTGAGCTATCCCATAGAGACCTCTATGAACGGGATACCAAATGTTAAAGAAGTTCGCTCTATCTCCCAGTTCGGTTTATCGGCAGTTACCGTATTATTTGAAGAGGGAACTGATATTTATTTTGCCCGTCAACAAGTAAGTCAGCGTGTGCAAAGTATTGCCGGTGAACTTCCTGAAGGAGTATCTACTCCCAATTTAGGCCCTATCTCTACGGCTATGGGCGAAATTGTGCAGTACGAGGTAAAAGGCAAAAACCATACGCTTACGGAACTCCGAACAATTCAGGACTGGCTGATTGCCCCCCAATTAAAAACGGTAGATGGCGTAACCGAAATAAACTCGTTTGGGGGCTTTGTAAAACAGTACGATGTATCAGTAGATCCTGATCAACTCAGGAATTTCGGTATTGGTCTGAAGGATGTTACTGATGCTATTAAAAACAATAACAGCGTATCGGGCGGTAACTTCCTTGAGCACAACCGTGAACAGTATATCATCCGGGGGTTTGGTCAAATTTCTAATGCCAATAATATCGAAAATATTATTGTTAAACGTTCTGAAGATCGTCCTATTTATGTTAAAGATATTGCGGATGTAACGATAGGTAAGCAACTGCGACAGGGGGCAGTAACCCGAGATGGAGAGGGAGAGATCGTCACTGGTATTGTGATGATGCTTCGCGGGGGGAATGGTCGTAAAGTGATCCAAGATATGGATCAAAAAATTGATGAGGTCAATAAAAGTTTACCTGAAGGGGTCACCATTGAAAAATTTTATGACCAATCTGATCTTGTTGATCGCACGACCGATACTATTATAACGAATCTGGTAGAAGGCGGCTTTTTTGTGATTGCCGTATTGCTACTATTACTCGGAGAAATTACCGGTGCTCTTATCGTTGCGGCCGTAATACCGTTATCCATGCTCTTTGCATTCATTGGGATGGATCAGCTGGGACTTGCTGCTAACCTTATGAGTTTGGGAGCCATTGACTTTGGTATGGTCGTCGATGGCTCGGTAGTGATGGTGGAGAATATTGTAGAGAAATTGAACAGTGATAAATCAAATAAGTCGAAACTGCGAATTATTCGGGAGGCTGCCCATGAGGTAGCTCGACCTATTTTCTTTGGAGTTTTAATTATCCTGATGGTGTATGTACCGGTCATGACCTTTTCCGGAATGGAAGGTATTCTCTTTCGCCCCATGGCTATAACGGTTGGTGCTGCGGTACTGGGATCACTCATTTTGGCCTTGGTATATGTCCCCGCAATTTCAGCCCTCGTGTTCCGTAACGGCGTAAAAACGCGCAAAAATTACGTCATTAATTGGTTAAAGCCTCGCTATGAAAAATTTCTCAAACAAAGCTTGAATAAAAAAGGAATTATTGTGGGTTCGGCTGTTGCAATCTTTGGTATCTCTATTGCAATAATGCCCTTCCTTGGCACCCAGTTCCTGCCGGAGTTAGATGAGGGATCTATACTCATTGAACAAATCCGTATGCCTTCAGTAACTCTTGATGAATCCGTAGAAAATGCCAATTGGCTGGCAGGTAAAATCACAAAAAATATTCCCGAAATAAAAACGGTAGTGCCCAAAACAGGACGCTCTGACCTTGCCAACGACTGGATGGGTATTCACCAGACGGACGTTTGGGTAATGCTCCACCCTCGTGATCAGTGGCGTGATGGAATCAACAAACAGGATATTATTGAGAATATACGACCCTACCTGAAAACTGAGCCGGGCCTATCGTATAATTTTACCCAACCTATCGCCATGCGTGTGGATGAGTTAACGAGTGGGGTCAAGTCAGATATTGCAGTTAAAATATTTGGTGAAAAACTTGATACGCTCAATACAGTGGGACAAGAAATATCAGGACTACTCAATGACCTTGAAGGTACCGATAACTTCATTATGGAACAGAGCAGCGGTCAACCCTATTACAATATTCAAATCGATCGCGAAGCAGTAGCCACTTACGGTCTCAATGTAAATGATGTTCAAAATGTAATTGAAACCGGTATTGGCGGAAGTACGGCCGGACAGATTTTTGAAGGGCAGCGCCGCTTTGATATAAGAGTGCGCCTTCCAGAAAACCTGAGAAAAGATTTTCAAGATATTATGGATGTTCCTCTGCAGCTGCCCGATGGCGGTTACATACCGCTTAAAGAAGTCGCTAATATTAACGCTGAAGAAGGGCCACGACAAATTTCTCGAGAAAACGGATGGCGGCGTGCCATACTGGGTATTAATATTAAGGATATTGATATCGGTACCTACGTATCTAATTTAAGAGAAACCATAAATCAAAATGTCGATATTCCAGCAGGTTATTTTCTCCAGTATGGTGGAACATTTGAAAACCAACAACGGGCGATGAATCACCTCTACATCGTGGTACCCATTTCGTTACTTATTATTATCGGACTGTTGTATATGATGTTTGGCAAATTCCGGTTTACCCTGTTGATATTTCTTAACCTTCCGATGGCTCTCTCCGGCGGTATTTTCATGCTCTGGATGAGAGGACTCTACTTATCCGTATCAGCCAGCATCGGTTTTGTTGCCCTATTTGGGGTGGCGGTGCTCAACGGTATTGTACTGGTCTCCCATTTGAATGATCTAAGGAAAGAAGGCAAAGACCTAAAAACTGCCGTCATACAGGGAGCCAGTGATCGATTGCGTCCCGTGCTTATGACCGCGTTGGTAGCGAGCCTCGGCTTTATCCCAATGGCCTTTAACACCGGTCCCGGATCCGAGGTACAGCGCCCGTTA
>CAYNKF010000160.1:0-6072 GCA_964397705.1 uncultured Balneolaceae bacterium
AGTCTGTTTTTGGGGATTTTTGAGCCCAATAAGCAAAAGGCTCTGAATCAAATTGAGCAGCGACTAGATCGAAAGGTACACGTTGTGGATACATCAGACCTATCTTCCCGTATTGAATCGGAATCATTTGAAAAACTCGATGATTTTTTCGATAACATGGAAGAGTCTGACGATATCCTCTACTTCAAAAACGGCGAGAAACTTTGTGGGGTCTATACCAGTTACTCCCATTCGCACACCAAGTACGCCACTCCTCAGGAACGCTATTTTTTAAAAAAGGTAAAGCATTTCAGTGGGCTGGTGATTGTGGATATTGAAGAATTCTCGGATGCTGACATGACTTTACGTCGTGCGGCTCATTCGATTGTATCGTTTACTTTGCCTGATTCAAAGTTAAAGCGTGCGTGGTGGCATCTTAAAAATTATTCTTTACATGGATTCCAGCTAAAAACCACCCGTCCCGAGGCATATGGTGAAACGGGATAACACGATTTTATAATTACCCAAAGCTTCTCATACTAATTCTGTATTGATGCGTAAGCCCATGAAACCTCTGCCCACAGACTGTTGTGGAACGGGGTGCCCAAAATGTATCTACGAGATTTACGAGGAGCAGTTGGAAAAATATAATAAGTGGAAAGAGGAGCAGAAAGATAATCAGAACAACGAACCTAAAACACGATAACACCATTATGGCAATTAATGTAAAATTGGATACCAGCGGGCGACGCGGTAAAACGGTTACGATGATTACAAATATCCAACACAATCCGCAGGTTATCGAGAAACTTGAAAAGCAGCTCAAACAAAAATGCGGCGCCGGTGGTACGAGCTATGCCAAAACGATTGAAATTCAGGGCGATCACGTGGATAAAGTTCGGACATTTTTGCAAGATGAAGGATATAACGTCAAATAATTAAGGATTTAGAACCCAACAAGATAACTTGTTATGAGCTTGAATATTTCAGAAAAAGAGTACCAAGAGATTTTAGATCAAATCAAAGATGATGACAGTCCGGTAGGTATTGATGCCGGTAAAACCCATGTACTAATCCTGCAGAAGTTACTGCAGATTGAACGCCGCCTGGAAGCACTCGAAATGACTTTCTTTGAAGAAGAGGAAGAGTAATTTTTCAATCCTTATCCAATAGGCTCTTCAATAAGCCGATGTGCTCCTCTTTTTCTTTATAAATAAGTACCGGTACCCCAAAATGATACTCCGCAAGGCTATCTGCCATCTCATCAGTTAGTAAAGCTGCCGCAGAAGTTTTGCTTTTTGCTCCAACCATAATTAAATCTGCTCGCGTTCGCAGGGTTAAATCGTAGATCTGATCGGCATCTTTCCCATCATCATTGACCGTAAAGACACAGTCAGGAATATTCGTCAGGTCGTATTTTTTCTTAAAGTTCTCAAATTTTTCATTTAGATGATTGCTCATCCGCTCGGAGTATTTATCCGACGGGATATAAGGGAAAAACTGCTTGGGATAGTGATATACATGCTGCACATGGAGCTCAGCATCAACTGCTTCTGACATATTTTGAGCCTGTTTTAGAGCCCTAGCAGACGCCTTTGAAAAGGTTATGGGAACATGAACATTCTCTAGTTTATATTGAGAGTTTTCTGCCACAAAAAGCAGGGAGCAATGAGCATATTTTGTAATTTTTCGGGCCAATATACCCTCCCCTTCATACCCTGTTTTTTTGCCCAGTACCAGCAGGTCCGGATTAAATTGATTCAGAGCTGATAGCAAAGTTTCTGTTGTCGTACCCTCTCGGAGTATGATATTTACATCGGGGCTGTCAGTATCAAAATAACGGTCTATTTTATGCTGGAGCTCTTCACGGATGATACTTTCAATTGATTTCGACGTTTCCATTTCTGGAAACAATTGATTGAGTTCTTCCGATATTCCTTCATCCTCAATGACATGAATAAATGTAAGATGTTCAGGTTCATGAATACCGGATAAAAAATCCAGATATCCTAATATCAAATCATCCATATTCGTCAGGTCAAGCCCAACCATCCAATGATTAAAAGAATTCATATTCGGATACTTTTAAACTGTTATTCTATTTTATTCAGTGGTTTCTTCCTTTTGTTTTCTTATCAACTTAGAAACCAATTCTTTATATGACTCACGCTCTTTTTTCTCTTTACGGTCTACTTTGCGCTGATGTTCCTCACTCAATCCCTTGTACAGGCTATAGCACATCAATAGCAGGATAAAAAGAAATGGGAGACCGGTGGTAATAGCAGCTGTTTGCAGGGCATTTAACCCACCTCCAATTAGAAGCACCGCTGCTACGGCCCCTTCGGTCTGGGCCCAAAAAATACGCTGTCCGACAGGTGCATCCAGCTTGCCCCCGCTTGTTAAGCTATCAATGACCAGCGATCCTGAGTCTGATGAGGTTACGAAAAAGCTCATTACTAAAATGATGGCAACGATTGAGGTTATAAATCCCAATGGAAATTGTTCAAGCAGTACAAAAAGGGCAGTTGCAACATTTTCTTGCACTGCTGTTCCTATATTGCCTATGCCCTGCATTTCCAAATCAATCGCGGAACCTCCGAAAGCAGCAAGCCACAAAAAGGTAACCATACTTGGGGCAATCAGCACGCCCAACACAAACTCTTTCACCGTTCTCCCTTTTGATATTCGGGCGATAAACATACCTACATAAGGCGACCATGAAATCCACCATGCCCAATAGAAAACAGTCCACCCATTCTGCCAGGTAGAACCCTTATACGTTTCCGTCCAAAAGCTATAAGTCAAAATATTATTAGCATAATGTCCGAGGTTTTGTACAAAGGAATCCAGTATGTATATGGTGGGACCTACGATTAACATAAAAACTAAAAACAATACCGCTATCCGAATATTTACCTCACTGAGTACGCGGACCCCCTTATCAATACCTAATATCACGGAAACCGTAGCAATCATGGTAATCCCTATAATCAGTCCGACCTGCAACCAAACTGTGTCCGGAAAGGCAAAAAGGTGATTTAATCCGGCACTCACTTGCTTTACCCCAAGTCCAAGCGAGGTAGCCAAACCAAAGAGGGTTGCCAGTACAGCGAGCGTATCTATAACATCACCGATCCATCCTTCTATTCGATCCCCCAGCACAGGATAAAAAACCGACCGAAATAACAGCGGTAGTCCCCGGTTAAAAGCAAAGAAAGCTAATGAAAGGGCAACGATAGCATATATGCCCCAAGCATGAAATCCCCAGTGAAGATAGGTCAAACTCATTGCCTGTCGTGCAGCCTCTGCCGTTTCACCCTCTGCCATGGGCGGACTCAAAAAGTGATATATGGGTTCAGCTACGCTCCAGAACATAATACCAATTCCCATTCCAGCGCTAAACAACATGGCAAACCATGCTAGTGTACTAAATTCAGGTTTAGCATCATCTCCACCAATTCGAATATTTCCAAATCGACTAAAAGCTAAAATAACCGAAAATATCAGAAAGGTATTTACAGAAAAGATGAAGAGCCAGCCCATGTTATTCGATATATAACTCTGTACACTCTCAAATATCGTTTGGGCTCGTTTTCCCATCACCAATGTTGCAACAATCATTGCAAGAATGAGAAAAACAGAGGGCCAAAAGACGGGCTTGTGAATGTTAAAATACTTTTTAATTCCCTCTTGCCCTGAATCACCTTCTGGATCTTCTGATCGTAAGCTCATTTTAAACTACTTTTAAAAATTAAGCATTAGTAAATCCAAATTAACCAGCAACACCTTATCAAATAATAGCAGGGAATGAAACGTTCAGTGTTAAAGAAATAAATTAGCTACTCACTACCAACAAAAAAGGGGATATGGAGTAGACCATATCCCCCAAAAATTCCTAAAATTTCGTTTAGAGATTTACTTTACTTTCTCTCTTAGGATCTAAGTCATACAACGATGATACCGTAGCCTGCACTGTTTTATACCATTCGTTACCGTACTTATCATTGATCTCATAAAAGTCAGAAAAGTCTGGTTTGCGAACCTTCATCTTCCATTCCTGATTTTTGGCTTTGTACACAGGATCCACATGCAAGAGTTGATGGAATACCACCATCTCGCGGGTCTTTTGATCAAGCATATCCCACATTTCTCCGGAAATTTCGATGAGGTAATTGTGTCCGGAGTAATATTCTACTTCCCGGGAGGCTTTTTTGCATTTGGCCGCTTTATATTTCGAAAGATTTGGGTAAACTAAAAAATAACCGATAGAGGCAGGACCAAAATCAAGGCTTTCCCGCTCAATCACAGTTTCTGCAATCTTTGCAATTTCAAGAGATTCCATTAATTGTTTATTACTATGGGCTACCGTATCTCCAGGCTTCAAAAAGTCATTGTCTTTCATAGACGTACTTCTTCTATTTTTAAATTCAGAATTTCATGGCTACCAAAGGTATGATTCTGCGGCGTTCTTTTCATCCGTAATAAATAAAAATAAGATTGCCTATAACCCTATACTACTCAAAGAATTATTCTTCCATCTGACAATTGGGACAATAATAAATTTTACGACCGCCTGTTTTATCTTCTTCAATAATAGAGCCGCATTTGTGACAGCGATCATCCGTTCGTTTGTAAACAAAGTGACGATAATTGCTGCGCGAAGCATTCTCGCGTTTAAGTGCTTCTACTATTTCAGGATCATTGGTAATTCCGCCCGTCTCATATGAGCGTGTTGTAAGCTTGAACGTCGCCTCGGCAAGTGCTTCTTTCTGATCATCAGAATATGCTCGCAATTTCTTATGGGGATTCACTTTCGCATAAAACATGATTTCACTGCGTAGATAATTGCCAATGCCACTTACAAAACCTTGATCCAATAATAAGGTTGTTAGCTTTCTATTCTTGAACTCATCGGATTGATACTGGCCCAGAACATCCTGATAAGTAGTATCCGAATGTAAAACATCGGGACCAAGTTTTTTGATATAAGAATGCTGGTTCACCTCTTCCCTGTCCAGCATCTCAATCTCAGAAGCCGAATAAAGATAGGCCGACTTTTTACTGTTATGAATAGCAACACGCAGTGAACGATTGGTATCAGGTTGCTCTCCGGAATCACTTACCATCCACTTTCCATACAACTGGTTGTGGCTGTACATGACCTTGTTATTATCAAAAAAAGTAAGTAACGCTTTGCCTCGGGCCTCCACATTTTTGACAGATTGTCCTTTAAGCTTTGCTTCGTAATCCTTTAATTCAACAAAAGCAAAATAGAGGTTTTCTATGGGTCGGTTCTTAAGAGCATTCGTTAATGAATCAGCAGTTCTCCAAATTTCTGGTCCTTCTGGCATAAGAAGTATTTTTATCTGTTAAAATTTTGTTGATCTTACAACATTAAGTCTTAAATCGTTCGAAAATTATGATAAGAACTATGGGTGCCATCGCGGCAGGATATTTTTCTATCGCTGCATTAAACAGCTTTATACATGTAATTACCTCCATTTATTTTCGATCAGATATCACCCTGACAGGTATCAGCCATCTGCCGTCCACCTCATGGATTCTCGGAATCACATTCCTGCAATTTGCCTTCGGCCTTTTCGGAGGATTACTTGCCACTACTGTTGCCAAAAATGCTTCAAAGGTAATTTTGGGATTCATTTTAGTAATGGTGGCGGTCTCGCTAATCAACTATTCTGTTATGGCCGAGAAAGAACCGCTCTGGTATCTAATCACAGCTCCAATATTAACCATCGGCGGCATATATATGGGATACCAACTCCAAACGCAAGAATCAAACCCATCGTCCAATGAAGAACAGTAAACATTTTCTCCTTTTCCTACTTGTAGGATTTTTCGTGGGATGTAATACAACTCCCGAAAACCCTGAACAGTTTTCAAATCCTACAACCTCCAATAGTGTTTATCCTCATCTGTACAGCGCCGGCGATCAATTATATATGAGCTGGATTACGAAAAATGACAGCAAAAGTCATTCACTTAACTATGCCTCATACTCCAATGACGAATGGAGTACGCCAAAAACCATTGCTACAGATTCAACCTGGTTTGTAAACTGGGCCGACTTCCCTT
>CAYNKF010000161.1:0-6039 GCA_964397705.1 uncultured Balneolaceae bacterium
CGCGCTGGTCGTCCAATTCCAGTTTTGCCTTGGCGGCAACCGACTTGACGTTGACGGTAACACAGATGCTGCGAAAGCACGGAGTGGTTGGTAAGTTTGTAGAATTTTATGGGGATGGGCTCACTAATATGAGTCTGCCCGATCGTGCTACCATTGCAAATATGTCTCCGGAGTACGGAGCTACGATGGGCTTCTTCCCGATGGATGATGAGGCAATGCGATATATGCGTCGCACCGGACGTGATCCTGAGCATGTAGAAATGGTTGAGCGTTATATGAAGGAGCAGGGGCTATACCGAACGGATAATACACCTGATCCACAATTTACGGATACCCTTGAACTTGATCTTGGCGATGTTGAAACATCGTTGGCGGGTCCCAAGCTACCGCACGACCGCATTGCGCTGCCCAATATGAAAAAAACATTTGAGAGCAGTCTGACCAGTGATGATCCTACAATGGGCTTTAACCTGGCGCAGGAAAAGCTGGCAAATAAAGGGACGTTTAAAAATGGTCGGGAGATTGAGATGGAGCATGGTGATGTAGTTATTGCTGCTATCACATCCTGTACCAATACATCGAATCCAAGTGTAATGCTTGGGGCAGGAATTGTAGCGAAGAAAGCTTTCGAAAAAGGTTTGGAAGTTCCACCCTATGTTAAGACTTCCTTGGCACCGGGTTCTCGTGTAGTTACGGATTATCTTGAAGAAGCCGGTCTTACGGATTATATGGATCACCTCGGCTTTAACTTGGTGGGCTATGGATGTACAACCTGTATTGGTAACTCAGGACCGTTGCCACAAGCTGTTGAAAATGCAGTTAAGGAAGGGGACCTGATCGTAGCAGGAGTACTATCGGGCAACCGTAATTTTGAAGGACGTATCCATCCCTATGTGAAAGCTAATTACCTGGCTTCGCCGCCGTTGGTTGTAGCTTATGCATTGGCAGGTACGGTAGATATTGATTTAGAACACGAGCCGCTTGGTAAAGATAACGATGGTAATGATGTATATCTCAAAGACATCTGGCCAACATCCGAAGAAATTGCCGAGCATCTCGATAGTGCTATTCGTCCAGAGCTTTTTGAGAAGCAATACGGAGATATTTTTAAATCAGAAGAATGGGATGAAATTCCAGTTGGCGGAGGAGAACTGTATGAGTGGAAGGATGAATCTACTTACATTCAGGAGCCGCCGTTCTTCATGGATATGGGCGAAGATCCCGATCCCATTACCTCAATCAACGGAGCACGTGCCTTGGTAAAAGTAGGTGATTCTATTACTACTGATCATATTTCACCGGCAGGCAATATTCCAAAAGACAGTCCGGCGGGTAAGTATTTGATTGAGCACGGTGTTGAGCCAAAGGATTTCAACTCCTATGGTTCGCGTCGTGGTAATGATCGTGTGATGACCCGAGGAACGTTTGCCAATGTACGATTTAAAAATCAGTTGGCACCGGGTAAAGAGGGTGGTTATACCAACTACTTCCCCGAAGATGAGATTACGACCATTTATGATGCAGCTATGCGGTACAAGGAAAATGATACACCGCTGGTTGCACTGGCTGGAGATCAGTACGGTACGGGTTCATCTCGAGACTGGGCTGCAAAGGGTACCATTCTGTTGGGTGTTGAAGCAGTCATTGCTACCTCATACGAACGGATTCACCGTTCTAACCTGGTTGGAATGGGTGTACTTCCCCTTCAGTTTAAAGATGGTGACTCAGCTGATTCACTTGGCTTGGATGGTTCCGAAGAGTTCGACATCCATTTGGATGATGAGCTTAAAGCACAACAGATGGTGAGTGTTGAGGCCAAAAAAGAAAACGGTGAAACGGTTTCTTTTGAAACGGTCTGTCGCATTGATACCCCTGTTGAAGTAGATTACTACCGCAATGGCGGAATTCTGCATTACGTGTTGCGAGAATATTATCGAGCTGAACAAGAACAGAACGATTAGTATTATTAAATAGTCAACATAGAAAATGAAGCCCGGATTCGTATAGAGTCCGGGCTTTTTTGTTGTCGCAGGGATGTAATTGTTGTATTTGTTTTTAAATAAGCTCAAAAAATATTAAATAGATAGGGT
Source organism: uncultured Balneolaceae bacterium (assembly GCA_964397705.1). Classification (GTDB taxonomy): domain Bacteria; phylum Bacteroidota; class Rhodothermia; order Balneolales; family Balneolaceae; genus Fodinibius. The sequence goes on from CAYNKF010000161.1 coordinate 2,091, forward strand.
AAGAGAGCAAAAAATAAGGTTAATCGGGTTTTAAGGGAAAAATGTCATCACTTAAAAAAGATAAAATAGCTGAAATAATATCGTATGACGAAAAAACAAGAAGTAGTCTTCAAATTCTGCTAAAAAATATCAGTAGCGTTAATAGGGCTGTTAAGCTTCGAACTGTTTTGCGAGAGAGTGTAGAAGTTGTGCAAAACGTTATGAATACAGAAGCCAGTTCTTTAATGTTGTTGGATGAAGATACCGGTGAGTTAATTGTGAGTATGCCTACGGGGCCGGTAAGGAGAGAGGTTAAGGGTAAAAGAATTAAAAAGGATAAGGGTATTGGCGGCTGGGTTGTTAGAAATGGCGAACCATTTTATTCTAATGATGTTACCAAAAGCGATCTGTTTGCCGGTGATATATCTGAAGAATTCACGAGCGAAAATATCATCTGTGTACCTCTTAGAAATAGCCATAGAAAAGTGATTGGCGTATTACAGGCTATAAACAAGCGCGATGGTGATTTTACGGATCGTGATATTCCTGTTTTTAACGCACTCGCAGACCATGTGGCTTTGGCAATTGAACGGAGTAGGGAACTGCAGGAAGTCCAAAATAAACTTGAAGAGCGAGATTTACTTTTGACTGAGGTGCATCATCGGTTGAAAAATAATTTGTCAACAATAACAGCTCTAATTGAATTGGAGTTGCCCGATATTGAAGATGAAGTGGCAAGAGAAGCGTTGCAGAAAACGATGACTCGTATTAAATCGATGACAGAAGTACATGATTTTCTGTATAACAATAAGCCAGGGAATGAGATTAAGTTAAAGTTGTATGTTGACCGCCTTTCAAAGAAAATTTCTGAAACGCTTTCACATTCTTCACAGGATGTAAAAATAACTGTAAAAGCTGATGATGTTTCCCTGGATACCGACCGAGCTATGAGTTGTGGGTTACTTCTGAATGAATTGCTGGTAAATTGTTATAAGCACGCTTTTGGTGAGGATATTGAAGATCCCAGGATTATTATCGAGCTTAATCAGTTAGATAATGGAATGATTGAATTTAAGGTTTCTGATAATGGGGCAGGAATTGCAGAGGATTTTTCTATTACTGAATCGGGCTCTGTGGGCGGATGGCTAATCGATGTACTTATTCGCAGGCTTGAAGCAGATATCGAAGTACAACAACAAGGTGGAACTACATTTTTGATTCGTTTTGAAAAATAAAATAAGGATAGTTTAAATTGGCCACCGTTCAATACCACGCATTGTAAAAATATTGGCCATAATTTGTGCGATTGGCGGTTGTAACATCAGGGATACTAACTGTTTTCGTACACTCGGTCTCCTGATTTTTCTGCCCAATTTCATATTCACCTCGGCTCTTCGAATAGCATTTTTGGCAGCATGTTCTCTTCGTTTTCGATACTGGTTCAGGATTGTATCTTTCTGGAGGTTGCTGCTTAATACCTGGGGTAACGTATTTGCCAGGTCTCGGGCATCGAGCCAGCCCAGGTTCATCCCCTGTCCGCCAATGGGACTTACGATATGTGCTGCATCTCCAACTAAAATAATACGATCTTTAACCATGGGATAAGCAATCAGTTTTTGTACACCGAAGCTGCTGAGCATGGTATGTTGGATTTCGTGCAGTGAATGGCCAATTCTATTGAAAACGCTCGAGGTTAGCTGCTCTTTTGAAACATTCTCAATATAATCAGCTGTTTTTACGACCCATCTCCGTTTATCATCGGGTAATGGAAAAGACTCAATAAGTCCTCTGTCACAGAGAAAAATAGCTGCATCAGAGCCAAAGTGGGTGTTTTCGGCAAAATCGCCCATAATATAGGTATCGGGATAGCGGAAGCCTTTAAAAGAAATTTCCGTCTGCCTGCGAACCAGACTATTTTTGCCGTCGCATCCTACCAAGTACTTAGCTTGAACAGTATTCCTTTTCCCGTTGCGCTCATAGTGAATATCCACATAATCGTTATGCTCTGTAATAGTATGGACTTCTGCGTTACGGATTAGAGCATCAGGATTTCGTTGCTTCAAGGCTTGATCGAGCAACGTCTCAGTTCGGTGTTGTGGTAGTGCTAAAATAAAGTTGAACGGTTTGGGACAATGCTCAAAAGAAAGCGCCCCTAGTTTTTCAGTATTTAAAAAAGCATGTCCCCGCTGTATTTTAATGCCATCATGAATAAAGCCGTTGACAATATTTAATTCTTTAAACAACTCCAGCGAAACAGGATGAATACCCAGCGAGCGCGAGCCGGGACGCGGGCCAGATCTTTTTTCAAGAATAATATATGAAATACCTGCTTGTTCGAGGCACAAGCCTAAATAAAGTCCTACCGGACCACCCCCAACGATCACAACCTGATATGAGTGCGATATGTTATTCATGATGGTAGGTCAGCAACAGTCGAAAAGGAAACAGGTTTTTTATATCCCAATCCTGAGGAACAACTTTTTGTAATTCTGTTTTAGTATAGCTTCGTTTGATAGAAGTAAGTCCGTCTTCAGTAATAAAAGAACTGCGAAAAATAGGACGGGAGAAAATATTGAATAGCAGATAAGCCCAGTCGCTGCGACGAAGATCATTAAAAATAACAGAAGTCGTACTTAGTGCACGAGATTGTTTTAAAATGTTACGCAGCTCTGTTTTTTTTAGATGATGGATTAAGTGATTAGAGATTACGAAATCGAACTTTTCTTCTGATGGATTCAATTCGGAAATGTCAGATTGCAAAAACGCTATGTTTGGAGGATAATCAAGATCAGCCACAAAATTAATGGCTCTTGAATCAGGATCTATGGCTGTGATGGATAGATCAAATCCATCTCTTGCAGCCCATCGAGCTAAAGCAATTGGAATATCGCCGCCCCCAAATCCGATATCCAGAAGTGTATGTTGGGAGTGTTGCTGTAAGTGGGGGCGTATTTTAGACTTGTAAATATTTCCCCATTGTGAAATTAAAGCATTGACTCGTCCAAATTGGCGGTAGGTATTTCGGAGCTCTACCGGATCACAATCGGGACTATCCATACGTTCCCGGCTTTCGGTATCTCGCTGAGATAGAAGTATAGGCATCAGCTTGGCTGAATCTTTTGGAGCAATCCGCTCTCGATGGTTAAGCCCGGACCAAAGGCCATTGCAAGCACTGACTCTTTCTTTTTGGAAGCGGGCCGACTTAGTAAATCTTTTAAGACAAACAGGATGGTAGCACTGCTCATGTTTCCGTAATCAGCAAGCACTTGTCGAGATGGGGAGAGTTGCTTGTCAGCAAGTTTGAAGTTTTGCTGGACTTTATCCAAGATGGCACGTCCACCTGGATGAAGTGCCCAGTGTTCAATATCGTTGACGGTAAGTTTATAATCTTCAAGTAACGGTTTGATGGATTGCGCCAGATTAGATTTGATGATATCCGGCACGTAAGAAGATAATACCATATCAAAGCCGGTATCGCCGATGGTCCAGGCCATATCTTTTTCACTTTCTTGGGCAATGGAAGTAGCAAAATGCGTCAGTTCAAAACTGTCATTAGCTTTAGGTTTTTGACTATTGATAATTGTACCGGCTGCGCCGTCTGCAAATACGGATGCTGAAATCAAATTGTCGGCAACTTCAGAGGGTTGCAGGTGGAGGGTACAAAGTTCAAGACAAACGATAAGTACGTTTGCATCGGGCTGGGATTCGCAAAAAGATTTTGCCATTTTCATGGCCGGGAAGGCTGCAAAACATCCCATAAAGCCAAGATGGAAGCGTTGAGTAGACATTGGCAGTCCCAGTTTTTTGATAATTTCGAATCCGGGTTCAGGAGCAAAAAATCCGGTACAAGAAACGGTAATCACATGTGTTATATCAGCAGGGTTGACTGAAGGGTTGTCTTCGATCGTTTGGCGAGCGGCATCCACAAAAAACTGTTTGGCTTTCTTAGCATAGATTTTATTTCGTTCAC
>CAYNKF010000162.1:0-5969 GCA_964397705.1 uncultured Balneolaceae bacterium
CTTCACCAACGCGAACCATTGTTCCTCGGGCCAAGTCTCGACCGTAGCACATAGGGCATACCCCGCGTGCCGTTTCACAAGTAAGTACCGACCGAATTTCAACTTCTTCAATAGAAGTTTCGGCAATGCTTTTAGCAACTTTTTCATCAATCATCTGATTAGCTTCACAAAGAAGTTCATCAGTAATTGGATCGTAAATATCGTGCAGTGAAACGCGACCGAGAATACGATCTTCCAGACTCTCGATAACATCCTCGTTATCTTTCAGAGCCTTCATTTTAATTCCACGCAGTGTTCCACAGTCTTGCTCATTGATAATGATATCCTGAGAAACATCAACCAATCGACGTGTCAAGTAACCGGCATCAGCAGTTTTTAGTGCTGTATCGGCCAGACCCTTACGGGCACCGTGCGTAGAAATAAAGTATTCAAGAACCGTTAGTCCCTCTTTAAAGGAAGAGAGAATAGGATTTTCAATTACTTCGTTACCTTCTTGTTGGGAACTTTTCTGTGGTTTAGCCATCAGCCCACGCATACCACCAAGCTGACGGATTTGCTCTTTAGAACCTCGAGCTCCGGAGTCAGCCATCATAAATACCGGGTTAAATCCATCTCTGTCTTCTGTCAATGCATTAAACAGCGATTCAGAAACACGGTTAGTGGTACTTGTCCACTTATCAATAACCTGATTGTAACGCTCGTTATCGGTAATGAAACCCATCTCATAACGCTCGTCAATTTCAGACACTTCATTTTTAGCTTTTTGAAGCAACTGATCTTTTTCATCAGGCGTAACAATATCTTCAAGGCTAAATGATATCCCCCCCGTTGTTGCTTCCTCAAAACCAAGACGCTTCATATCGTCAAGGAATTCAGCAGTACGGGCTGTACCTACCTCATAATGGATATCGCCAATCAAGACACGCAGCTCTTTCTTGCCTAATGTCTTGTTTACAAATTCCATTGGTTCAGGAAGAATCTTGTTAAACAACACTCTTCCGGTTGTTGTCTTAATAATTTCCTGAACTTCTTCGCCCTCTTCATTTTCTTTGGTGATACGAAGATTAATCTTGGCATGCATATCGATGCGGTCACGATCATAAGCGATCAGTACCTCATCCAGATTGGCAAAAGTTTTACCCTCACCACGCTTGTCACTGGCCATCTTGGTCATATAATAGATACCAAGAACCATATCCTGTGATGGCACTGCAATAGGACCACCGTTGGCAGGACTCAGCAGGTTATGCGAACCAAGCATAAGCACTGATGCTTCTAACACAGCATCATGACTGAGCGGTAAGTGAACGGCCATCTGGTCACCGTCAAAGTCAGCGTTGTAAGCGGTACATGCAAGTGGATGTAACCGTATTGCTTTTTCCTCAATCAGTACCGGCTGAAATGCCTGTATACCAAGCCTGTGCAATGTCGGTGCTCGATTAAGGAGCACGGGATGTCCATCAATGACATTTTCAAGTACTTCCCATACAACAGAATCTCGGCGATCAACGACTTTCTTCGCTGACTTAACCGTTTTTACATATCCACGTTCAATCAAACGGCGAATAATAAATGGCTTATAAAGCTCAACCGCCATCTCTTTTGGCAGGCCACACTGATGCATTTTAAGCTCAGGTCCTACTACAATAACCGAACGTCCAGAATAGTCAACACGTTTTCCGAGCAAGTTTTGTCGGAATCGCCCGCTCTTACCTTTCAGCATGTCACTGAGAGATTTCAGAGGACGATTGTTATTACGTACTGCGTTGGACTTACGGGAATTATCATAAAGCGAATCAACCGCTTCCTGCAACATGCGCTTCTCATTACGCAGAATTACATCAGGCGCCTTAATATCAATCAGACGCTTAAGTCGATTATTTCGGATGATTACTCGTCGATAAAGATCATTAAGATCAGAAGTCGCAAATCGACCACCTTCCAAAGGTACAAGAGGTCGCAATTCCGGGGGAATAACAGGTATTACACTTTGAACCATCCATTCCGGACGATTTTCGGTATGCTGATTAGCAGCACGGAAGGATTCAATAACCTGCAGACGCTTTAACTTTTTCTTCTTACGCATCTGCGAAGTTTCATTACGGGCTTCGTAACGCAGACGGTATGCAAGTTCATCCAAATCCTGAGTTGCCAACAGCTCTTCAATAGCTTCGGCACCTTCTTTCGCTCGGAACTTCTCTTCGTTATCATCATCCATTTCCCACTGATCTTCGGGGAGCTGCTCTTGAATATCGTAGTACTCCTCTTCAGAAATCAGGTCTCCCTTCTTATAACCAAGATCACGGGCAACCCCGGGATTCATGATCACATAGGTTTCATAGTAGACAATCTTCTCAAGGTTTTTGGAAGAGTAACCTAATAGATATGCAAGTTTGTTAGGCAGTGACTTGAAGTACCAGATATGCACAACGGGTACGGTAAGGGAAATGTGTCCCATACGTTCACGTCGAACGGCTTTTCTGGTAACCTCTACACCACAACGGTCACAAATAATCCCTTTATAACGGATTCGTTTGTATTTGCCGCAATGGCATTCATAATCTTTAACCGGTCCAAAGATCTTTTCACAGAAAAGACCATCCATTTCCGGTTTGAATGTACGATAGTTGATTGTTTCGGGAGTTAAGACTTCGCCGTGCGACCGAGACAAGATAGTCTCAGGTGACGCAAGGGAAATACCAATTTTATCGAAGTCTTTCGAAACTGTTAATGTGTTAGTAGTCGGCAAGGAAGTACCTCCGGATTGACTTTATTTAACAGTATAAATTCTGTTGTTCTAATTAGTCGATGTGAATATCAAGGCCAAGACCCATCATTTCGCGTAGTAGTACCTTAAATGATTCTGGTACATCACCTTCAGGCAAGTTTTCGCCTTTTACAATAGCTTCGTAAACGCGAGAACGACCTTTTACATCATCACTTTTTACAGTAAGCATCTCTTTGAGGATACTGGAAGCTCCATAGGCATACAATGCCCACACCTCCATCTCACCAAGACGCTGACCACCAAACTGTGCTTTACCACCCAGTGGCTGCTGCGTAATAAGAGAATATGGTCCAATTGATCGAGCATGCATTTTATCCTGAATCAAGTGATTCAACTTCAGGATATACATATATCCAACTGTTGACTTCTGATCCATGGGTTCACCGGTACGGCCATCATACAAAGTAACTCGGCCATCTTCGGGCAAGCCTGCTTCACGCATTTTATCTTTAACCTGCTCTTCGCTGGCACCGTCAAAAATGGGCGATGCAAATTTAACACCCAATTTCTTACCGGCCCATCCAAGAATTGTCTCATAAATCTGTCCGAGGTTCATACGTGAAGGTACACCCAACGGATTGAGACAAATATCAACAGGCGTTCCGTCTGCCATGTACGGCATATCTTCAACAGGTACGATCTTAGCAATCACACCCTTGTTACCGTGACGGCCGGAAAGCTTATCACCTACTTGCAATTTTCGCTTTTTGGCTACATAAACTTTCGCCTTCTGGATGATTCCAGGCGGCAGATCGTCTCCAACCTGAATCTGATATTTGCGCCGTTTGGCTTCGGTATCAATTTCTCTTCGAAGCGAACGATAATTCTTAAAGAGCAATCGCACGTGTTCTACCAATTCATCATCGGTAGCCCATTGAATATTTTCATTAATATTGACGGGATCGAGCTCTTCAAAATCTGATTTGCGATACTTCTCGCCTTTGGGAATTAGCTCTACGCCATTGAAGTCATAAACTCCGGGAGAGGTTTTATCTCTCAGCAGGGTGTAGAGTTTATCCACCATCTTGCTGTTCAGCTCATCAACCTTTTCCTGGTGACGTTCATTTTCAAGCTCAACCTGTTTCTTTTCCTCCTTACGTGAAATTTGTTCGTCACGCTTACGGCTAAAGAGTTTGGTATCAATAACAGTACCTGACACTCCAGGTGGAACTTTCAACGATGCGTCTTTAACATCGCCTGCTTTATCACCAAAGATTGCACGTAGAAGTTTTTCTTCAGGTGTAGGATCAGTTTCGCCCTTTGGCGTAATTTTTCCTACAAGAATATCGCCGTGGCTAATCTTAGCACCCGTTCGTACAATTCCCTGCTCATCAAGATCTTTCGTAGCATCTTCACTGACATTTGGAATTTCGCGAGTTAATTCTTCTTCACCACGCTTGGTATCACGAACTTCTTGTTCAAATTCTTCAATATGGATAGAAGTATACATGTCTTCTTGGACCACGCGCTCACTTACTACAATCGCATCCTCAAAGTTGTATCCTCTCCACGGTACAAATCCAATAAGAACGTTTCGTCCCAATGCAAGTTCTCCCTGGTCTGTTGCACAACCATCGGCCAGTGTCTCACCTTTCTTAACCTTGTCTCCAACTTCAACAATAGGTGTCTGGTTAATGGTTGTATCCTGATTGGTACGTTCAAACTTCGAGAGGTCGTATTTCTTAATGCCCTCATCAAAGTAGCACTGCTGCTCCATATCAGTACGATCGTACTTTACATGGATCTCTTTTGCACTTACATATACCACTTCTCCATCTTCATCAGCGGTAATAATAGCACGAGAGTCTTTCGCAGCACGATGCTCCAGTCCAGTACCAACAACCGGAGATTCAGGACGCAATAACGGTACAGCCTGACGCTGCATGTTAGCACCCATAAGAGCACGGTTGGCATCATTATGTTCAACAAAAGGAATTAACGATGCGGCAACAGATGCAATCTGGTTTGTAGAAACATCCATAAACTCAATTTCATCCGGATCAGCCAAACCAACTTCACCGTCACGGAATCGAGAGAAAATGTTATTATTCTTAAACACTCCTTTCTCATCAATAGGAGCATTCGCCTGAGCAATAATTGTTTCATCTTCCTGCTCTGCAGACAGATACTCAATGTCTTCGGTTGCCCTTCCATCCTCAATCTTTCGATAAGGGGTTTCAAGGAAACCAAAGTCATTCACTTTTGAATGAACACATAGAGATGTGATAAGTCCAATATTAGGTCCCTCTGGTGTTTCAATTGGACACAAACGTCCGTAGTGGGTATAGTGAACGTCTCGAACTTCAAATCCTGCTCGTTCACGTGTCAATCCACCCGGTCCAAGTGCCGACATACGACGTTTATGCGTCAGTGTCGCCATTGGATTCGTTTGATCCATGAACTGCGACAGCTGATTTGTACCAAAGAAAGTGTTAATAACAGACGAGATTGTCCGTGCATTAACCAAATCTTGAGGTGTCAATTGCTCGGCATCACGAGAATTCATTCGTTCTTTAATCGTTCGTGACATCCGGGCAAGACCAATAGAAAACTGTTGTGAAATTTGCTCACCGATAGTGCGAACACGACGATTACTCAAGTGATCAATATCATCAACTTGAGCCTTCATATTCTTCAAGCGGATAATCTCTTTAATGATGGCCAGGATATCGTCTTTCGTTAGATAACGGATATCCATATCCACGTCAATTTTCAGACGTTTATTCAAACGATAGCGGCCTACTTCGCCGAGATCATATTTTTTGTCGCTAAAGAACAACCGTTCAAGCACCTGTCGGGCCGTTTCCGCATCCGGCATTTCACCGGTTCTGATCTGACGATAAATTTCTGCCAAGGCCGATTCTTCGTCATGGGAAGGATCTTTACGCATGGTATTCATAAATACATCACGTTCAGATTCTTCCGGCTCAAGTGTTTGAAGTCGAACCTTATCTAAATCAGCCTCTTTGAGTAATCCATAATCATCTTCGGTCAATTCATGATCAACTTCAAGGAGCACTTCACGGCTTTCTGCTTCCGTAACTTCTCCCGTTTCATCATCAATAACTTCTTCAATTTTCTCTTCTACGATATCCGTAGCAAGACGTCGACCGACAAGTTCTTTTTTGTATTGCTTCTTAGATTCAATTTCAACAAGCTCAGTGCCACCAAAGAGGTTAAA
>CAYNKF010000163.1:0-5966 GCA_964397705.1 uncultured Balneolaceae bacterium
CTGAATGCAAGCGAGTAAGATGATCCTCGAGAAGAAGCGTTTTGCCCTTATAAATTCGAAGTGTCTCAAAAACACCATCTCCATACATCAATCCCCGAGAAACTACCGGTACAATCGGCTGATCCGCCGGAATGAAGTCACCATCAAAAATAAGCCAGTTATTACTGCTTTCCACCATTTATGAGCACCCGTAAGCTGTCGTATTGACGATCATCCGAATATCCCAAGAATACATGCTTAAGGTCAAGTTGTTGATCATACAAAAATTGGACAGGTAAACCGGGCATATTGAACTCCGAGAACTGTCTGGAGCCTGCTACAAAATGAAAGGGGAACTGATGCTTCTGGATGTACTCCTCTACTTCCTTCTTTTGTAGTCCTACAGCAGCTGCTAAAACCTGCAAATCATCAGGATGCTGCTGCTTAATTTTGGCAAGTTCGGTATGCGATTCCAACGAAGCATCCGACCAATTCGACCATAGATCCAATACAATATACGTTCCCTGAAATTCAGAAACTTTTACGCTATCTCCTGTTTGTACATTATTCCACCAGGTTGTTTGAAGGGTATCTTGGGAAAACATGCGCTGCTTGAAATCAGATTTTTCCGCACTGCGGTTGCTTATAATAAAATAGGCAATCAAGGAAGCAGCAACTACGGCAACGATTAGCAAAAAGGTATTAAAGTATTTGGGATCTATGCGCATAATTAGTTCTCTTCGGGAGATAATATAGCACCGGAAATCGGTGGAATCGTAATCTCTGTTTCGCTATTTGCTACCTTGGCTCGACTACCAGTCACAATATTTTCGAGATGCTTCCCTTCTTCAACTTCAAAATGATTAAGTGGAATTCTAATTTTTTGTGTCTGACCTGAACGGTTTACGGCTACCAAACAAAACATATGTTTGTTTAGAAAACGGGCAAATACGAATACATCCGTATCATTTTCGATAATCAATTCCTGGAATTTACCTTTCCGCAATGCTAAATGCTTGTTCCTGATTTTACCAAGCTTTTTATACCAGTTAAACAATTCCTGGTTAAATGAGTTTTCATCAACGGGTCGTTCTTTTTCCAGCGGATGGCATATTTCATCATCATACTCATATTCCTGCCATAGCATCGGCTTCCGGTCATCGGGATCATCTGCTCCCCACATGCCGGCTTCGGTACCGTAAAAAATCATAGGAGCACCCACGTACGTATATTGAAATAACGCTATGAGCCTCTGAAGACGGCGTTCTTTGGAGGTTGGTTTACGCACGTCAAAACCCTCTTTGGGCTTAGTTTTCGTATCAAATTCACGACCCGGATTCACAATCATTGATGCCAACCGCGGGGTATCATGGCTGTCCATCAGATTCTGTTGAACCAACTCGGCTCCATCCGGTAATCCCTCACGAATTGATCGCAGTCGTTTCAGAAACTGTGAAGGATTTAATGATTGGTCAATCAAATAATCTTGCACAGCCTCCGTAAAAGGATAATTCATGGACGCTGTAAAGAGTTCTCCATTGACCCATTCCCTACCTTTGTCCGTCCAAATTTCTCCCACCGTATAGGCTTTGGGATTAATATTACGGACCACATCATTCCATTCTTTCCAAAATTTTTGTCCGACTTCTTCAGGAACGTCAAGTCGCCAGCCATCGATGCCGTCTGACGGGTCCCCATCTCCATCGGGATCCATCCAGCGCCGGGTAATATCAAAAATATGCTCACGAACAGCTTTTACCAACGTGCCATCAACCTCCTTTAATTCAGGCAAACTCTTTACGCCCCACCAGCCTTCGTAATCAAATTTTTGGCCATTGCCATCCGCAAACGAATTGATGGAGTACCAATTTTTATATTTGGAATTTGACTGGTGTTCTATAACATCTTTAAAAGCCCAAAAGTCGGTTCCTGTGTGATTAAATACCCCATCGATTATTATTTTCATCCCACGCTTATGGACCTCCTCAATCAGCTTTAGAAAAAGCCTGTCTGCCGATGTCCACTGCCACGTATCCGGATCCTCGGGGTCCTCCTGCTTCATGATTTCCACATCTCCTTCCGGATCAGGCCCGAAAAAGCGATCAATGTGGTGATAATAACTAGTATCATATTTATGCAGAGAGACTGCATCAAAAATAGGATTTAGATAAATACCACCAATTCCTAAATCCTGAAGATAATCCAGCTTGTCAATAATACCCTGAATGTCTCCCCCGTATCGGCGCTTAAAAACCCCGTCACGAAAAGTGTCGCCCAGTGAATATTCCCAAGAAGCCCGTTTATACCAATCGCCGGTCCAAGGTGTTATTTCCCATCCTTTAGGCCCGCCAACTCTTTCGCGTGTGGGATCATTAGAAGGATCTCCATTACGAAACCGTTCTGGAAATATTTGATACCAAATTATGTTTTTAGCCCACTCAGGTACCTTGTATGATTTATCAACGGGATTTCCATTATTTGAGCTATGATCAAAACTGTGTTCCATTAAATTATATTAGAATATAAATCCTTAAATAGAAATAATATCGGCAATACGAAGTAGCTCTTTATCCATTTTGGGATTTTGTTTTGTCGCCTTTTCAAAATCGGTGTAACGAATTTCTCGATCTCGAACACCAACCATGATATCTCGCTTCCCTTCTTTTAAAGCCTCAACCGAAATGACCCCAAGTCGGCTTGCCAACACCCGATCGGCACAACTTGGTCGTCCACCCCGCTGTACGTGTCCAAGGATCGTAACTTTAGTCTCGTAACGATCCCCGAACTCGTCTTTAACTTTTTCTTCGAGATCATATACACTACCATTATTGTCGCCTTCGGCCACAATAACCAAACGTGATGATTTGTTCCGTTTTGATGTTTTTGCTAAGGACTCAAAAAGCTTCTTAACGCCACGGTCTTCCTCGGGAATGAGCACCTCCTCAGCACCGGCAGCAATACCTGAATACACCGCAATAAATCCGGCATCACGCCCCATTACCTCTATGAAAAACAGTCTGTTATGAGAAGTTGCTGTATCCCGAATTTTATCCACCGCATCAACGACCGTATTTACAGCCGTATCAAATCCAACGGTAAAATCAGTGCCAAAAATATCATTGTCGATAGTTCCGGGAATCCCGACAATAGGTAAATCGAATTTTTTACCAAATTCCATTGCACCGGTAAACGTACCATCGCCACCGATAACAACAAGCCCGTCAAGATCATGCTTTTGAACATTCTTCCAAGCCTTCTGCATGCCTTTTTCTGTTTTAAAATCCAGACTGCGAGCTGATTTTAATATCGTACCTCCCTGGTGAATGATATGCTTTACCGAACCGGCATCCATTTTTTCGATGTCATTTTGTATCAGTCCCTCATACCCCTGATAAATGCCGTAGGGCGTTATGTTATAATACACGCAAGTTCGCACGACCGCACGTATGGCGGCATTCATGCCCGGCGCATCTCCGCCGGAAGTTAATACACCTATTCTTTCCATTATTTACTGAGAATTGAAATTCTTAATTTTTCGATGTGCTATATGCAAATATCAAAAGTAAATTTTTAACCGCATAACATAACGATTATTGCAGATCATAAATAAGTTTTCTGCATTGTTCTTTTAACCCGGGATCATCGGGAGTTTTGCTTTCCAACTCCACTGCATTTTTACACACTGAAATTGCTTGTTGAGCCTGCCCCATTTCTTCATAAACCTTGGCCAGATCATAATAGTATAAAATATTCGTACCATTCAGATCTATGGCCTTTTGGATAGCATCAGCAGCTTTCTGATTACTTGCATCACCGGGAATACCCCCGAATAATGTATTGGCCGCTGCACGCTCCACCCAACTTAGATTTGCTACCTTAAAATGCCAGCGTCCAAGTACGTGCCACGCTCCAGCATGACCCTCATCATATTCTAAAGCTTTATCAGCATGTTTCTTAATAGCACGAGATGCGGCTACACGTTCGCGAGCTCCAGATATGAGGGCTTTACGTCCCATAGCCACTGCCATTACGAAATGAGATTGGGTATCGGTTGAATCTATTTCGAGTGCACGTTCAGCCAGGTCAATTCCACGGTTGAAATATTCTTTTTGATCATCTTCATCATCAAATCGGTTTCCAATCCGGGAATATAAAAAGCTGGAACGCCAGAGTGCTTTATAATTTTCAGGCTCTTCTTCCAGTATATCACGATAGAGTTCCAGTGCCTGTTTTTCTTGAAACGATTCATATAGGGAATCGGCTCGCTGTTTTTGATCTACAATATTTTGCTGGGCTAAAAGTCCTAACGGAAAAGCAAGAAAGGCTACAAACAAAACAATACGTTTTTTAAGTACACTCATAAAGTTAAACAATCTCAAAACTTTCATTAGCTGATTTAAACGGGATAAATATATTTATCACAATTCATTGATACCACCCCTGGCATCTATTTGATATACGGTTGTGATAGTATTTTTTTGTTCTAACGGATATTTTATATCACGGATAATTTCAGATTTAATAAAGATAGAATTTCCTTTTCTATTTACCGATATCTCTGTTTGAATACTACGGGCAGGAATCTGTTCATATATGCCAACAGTCTTAAAACTTCGCAACTCTTTACCGCTAAATGTCGCTGTAATCACTTCTGCATCGCGGTAAGCCGACTGGTGCTCTAATAAATACCATCGCACCGTTTGTGTTCCATAAGATTGTACTCCCACCGGAGTTAATCGTTGACCTTCCTTCTCAGTCTGACATGCTTCTGCATTAGCTGTTAACCCTTCTAACATTTCCCAATCCAATACAACAGGAGCTTCCAAGTCAGAAATAGATCCACAATCCGATATCGCTATTAAATCATCTGCTAAATTATTGGAATCATCATTACTTTTTAATTCCTCATTTGTACTTTCTTTGAAAGCAGCATAATCCTGGGAATTGAGATACTGCTGATCAACTTTCTGTTCTTGTTCTTTGGAACAAGAAACAGAACCTACAATTACAGCAAACAAAATGAATAAGAAAAAGGATTTCCCTTTATCCATAAGAGCAACTTCATTGCATTTATTTGGATGCACCTTCTTCTACCGCTTCATTTTTCTCTTCCCCGTTGGTTTCCCCGTAATTCCGCATCACATAATTATCGAGTATATTTCGAAATTCTTCTCCAATACCTTCGCCGCGGAGTGTTTTATAATGATCACCGTCCATGTAAACCGGTGCTTTGGGCTCTTCAAACGTTCCGGGCAGTGAAATACCAATATTGGCATTACGCGATTCACCGGGCCCGTTTACCACACATCCCATAACTGCAACATTCATCTCTTCGACTCCGGGATACACGTCGCGCCAGATCGGCATCATTTCTCGCAGATAATCTTGTATTTCATCGGCAAGCTCTTGGAAATAGGTGCTGTTTGTACGTCCACATCCCGGACAGGCTGTCACTTGAGGTACAAAATTACGAATACCCAGTGATTGCAGTATCTGTTGACAGATTCTAACCTCTTTTGCTCTATCTCCACCCGGTTTAGGCGTCAGAGAAACACGAATAGTATCCCCAATCCCCTGTTGTAACAATACTGACAGTGCAGCCGTACTGGATACTGTTCCCTTCATGCCCATTCCCGCTTCGGTAAGACCAACATGTAACGGGTAATCGAGCAATTCGGCAATGCGTTCATACACATGCACAACATCCTGCACGTGCGACATTTTACAGCTAATAACAATTTTATTGGATGCAAGTCCTACACTTTCAGCAAGTTCGGCCGAGCGTCTTGCACTTTCTACCATTGTATCCAGCATTACCTGCTTGGAAGACTTGGGCGTTTCGAGCTCGCTATTGGCATCCATTTTCTGGGCCAATAACTTCTGATCCAGTGACCCCCAATTCACACCAATACGCACCGGTTTATCATATTTTATTGCTTGCTCAACGATGGTGCAAAAGTTCTCATCCCGCGTTTTTGTCCCGGTGT
>CAYNKF010000164.1:0-5932 GCA_964397705.1 uncultured Balneolaceae bacterium
GATCGCTGATTCCAGTTACTGGCATTTATGTCAGAAATATAACGACGACGTCCCATCAGTGTTTTTACGTACCCATGTTCTTGAGCAAAAGCTTTCGTTTCGTTGATATACTCCAAAATACCCGGAAAACGCTCAAAATACTGATCGATCATATCTTTCCCTTCACTATTGCTAATTCCCAGACGATTTGCTAAGCCATAAGCACTTACACCATAGGGAATCCCAAAGTTGACCTCCTTCGCCTTTCGCCGTTGATCAGAGGTAACATCTTCAAGGGAGTCCAGATCGAAAACTTCTTTTGCAGTTCGGGAGTGAATATCCTCATCATTTTTAAACGCCTGTATCATGTTTTCATCACCAGACATGGAAGCGATAACACGGAGTTCTACCTGGGAGTAATCAGCTGATAACAACTTAAATTTATCATCTGCAATAAATGCCTTACGGATCTCACGTCCTCGTTTCGTGCGAATGGGAATATTCTGAAGGTTTGGATTCGATGATGAAAGGCGTCCTGTTGCCGCAATATGCTGATTAAAATCTGTATGAATACGCCCTGTCTCCTCGTTGATTAACTTCGGCAAGGCATCTACATAGGTAGACTTTAACTTGCTAAGTGCACGGTATTCCAAAATTAGATCGGGCATCTCATAATCATTGGCTAACTTCTTAAGCACGGATTCTGCTGTAGAGTACTGCCCGGTTTTCGTCTTTTTACCCGCCGGCAATCCCATTTTGTCAAATAACACTTCCCCGAGCTGCTTGGGAGAGTTTATATTAAATTCCGTACCCGCCTTATCATATATCTTTTCTTCAAGTTCAAGCAAATCATCGCGCAGCGATTCCGATAACTCTGAAAGCATCTCTTTATCCAGCAAAATGCCGTTCATCTCCATTTTCGCCAGCACCTCTATAAGCGGAAACTCCAACTTATCAGCAATGTCATCAAGCTTGTCCTCTTCCAACTTATCACTCAGTACTTCATACAATCGCAACGTAATATCAGCATCTTCACAAGCATAGACGCGAACTTCTTCGGGATCAAATTCATCCATCGATTTCTGCTTACGTCCACTGCCAATCAGATCCGTAATCGGGATTGGTTCATAACCCAGATATTCCTCGGCCAGCGTATCCATCTTGAGCTTTTGATCCGCATCGATAAGATAAGCCGCAATCATCGTATCAAAAGCCTTGCCCTGGATCTCCAAGCCGGCCCGATGAAGCATCATGTAATCAAACTTAAAATTGTGGGCGATCTTTTTGGTGGTTGGATTCGTAAACAGTGGACTCATGATTTCCATAGCATCCTGCTCATTAATCCCTTTATCTCCATTTAATGGAATATAATAGGCAACTCCGGGTGTAGCAGAGATAGCTATACCAACCAGGGAGTTTTCCATGGGATCAACGCCATCGGTTTCAGTATCAAAACAAAATACATTCTTGCCGCTGAGCC
Source organism: uncultured Balneolaceae bacterium (assembly GCA_964397705.1). Taxonomy (GTDB): domain Bacteria; phylum Bacteroidota; class Rhodothermia; order Balneolales; family Balneolaceae; genus Fodinibius. The sequence continues at coordinate 1,460 of CAYNKF010000164.1, forward strand.
GATCTACCAGTTCTTCAAGACTTTCTTTGGAATTTACTAACTCATAAGTGACAATATCTTCGTCATAACTCTCCAGCGGCGATTCTTCTTCGGTCTCATCATCTGCCAGAAACAGGTCCCCCTGATTTTCATTTCCTGAATCTGATTTTTTATCAGTCGATCTAACAATTTCTTCACCCAGATACCTTTTGGTTAGGGTACGGAATTCCATACGCTTAAAGAAAGCACCCAGCTTTTCATCGTCAGCTCCCTGCCAATCCAGATCCTCCCAATCCACTGTATCCGGCACATCTGTTTTTATTTTCACCATTTCCTTGGCATGTAGTGCTTCTTCCGCGTACTCCTGCAGCCCTTCGCGATGACGCTTCGAACTCATATTTGGCGCATCTTTGATTGCTTCTTCGAGCGTCCCATATTTATTAATCAATTTCGGAGCTCCTTTCTTTCCGATTCCTTTTACACCGGGGATGTTATCGGATTTGTCCCCAAGAATAGCCAGTACATCAACCACCTTTTCTGGATATACCCCAAAGTAATCTTTGACCCCTTCCCGATCTATCAGATTAAAGCCGCCATTCTGATTATCAGGTTTGTACATAGTGATATGATCATGAACCAACTGCATGAAATCCTTATCAGGTGTTACCAAAAAGACATCTACATCTTCAGCATTTGCGCGATCAGCTACCGTACCAATTATATCATCAGCCTCATAGCCATCCTGCTCAATATTTTGTATGCCATATCCCTCTATCATCTCTTTAATCAGGGGAATGCCAATGGTTAATTCTTCTGGCTGCGGCGGGCGATTTGCTTTATAATCCTCATCCATCTCATGCCTGAAAGTTGGTGCCTGTGTATCCCATGCCACGGCAATATGCGTAGGTTCATGCTCCTCTAACAGCTTTTCAAGGGTATTAGCAAAGCCCAAAATTGGTCCGGTGGGAATACCCTCAGAATTACGTAAATTACTGCTGATAAAAGCAAAGTGCGAACGATAGGCTAGTGCCATACCATCTAACAAAAAAAGGAGGCTTTTAGACATGCTTTTTACTTAAACTTGGAACGTTAAAATTCTTACTATTCAGTTGTTAATTTATCCGGTAAAAGGTAAAACTTTTTAGTGTCGTTTTCGAATAACAACTTCATCTATATAATTGACCTAATTCTTTCATGGGCTTAAAAAACGAAGCGCAATCAGCATTCCAAAATACTAAATCCTTCTACAAGGAATACGTTTCGGGTATGACCCGTCAACGTATGGGCAAGGAATTTTATAAAGACACTGATCGTCTTAAGCAGCTTTATGCTGAGGCCGTCGGGGAAGATATCGATCGCGCCGAGGATCAACAGGTACCAGGGCATCTTAAAATCATGCGGCTGTTCTCTGCCCTCACACAGCGACTTAATCCCACCCGAAGACTGGTCTTTGGTCTCTCTGTCATATCATTTATAGGCCACTACTTAATCGGGTTTCTGCAAATTACAGGGTTTGTTTTTTTCTATAACTTGCTACTGCCGTTTGCTTTTGTCTCCATGCTGATGTTGCTGCTCGTTGAACTGCTGGAAAAATCGGATGTGAAACGTGAAATCGACCTTGCTCGAGAAATTCAGCTCAGCCTGCTCCCCAATACCGAACACCATCGCAAAAACCTGGAAATTGCCTGCTTTGCCAATACAGCAAAAGAAGTAGGCGGCGATTACGTAGATATCATTGAAACGGATGAAGGAACATATATTGTAATTGCTGATGTTTCCGGAAAAGGACTTTCAGCGGCGTTATATATGGTGCGCATGCAGGCTCTGGTTCACCTGATCATCGAAAAAAGTCAACCTTCGCCAAAAGAGCTTTTTCTTGAACTCAATAATTACGTAAAGTCAGATATTAAGGATAAAACGTTTGTTACCGCCTGTGCTGCTTTCTTCCCTGATGGAGAAGACCATTTTATTTTTGCCCGTGCCGGACATAATGCCCCTATCCTATTTAGCAAACAACGCGATGCTACTTTTGATTTGCGATCCGACGGTTACGCTCTTGGCATGACTACATCAACTAATATGGAGCATCACTTGAAGGAAAAGAAATTTCACTTTAAAGCCGGTGACAGTATCCTTTTTTATACTGATGGGCTTACCGAATCGCGGAATGAATGGGGAGAAGAGTATGGCGATGAACGCCTCGATGGTATCATGAGTATATACGGCTCACTTCATTCTAAATCAATCATCCATAAAATACAATCTTCACTGGAAAACTTTATTGGCAATGAAGAACCTGTGGATGATGTGACATTTACCTGCGTTCATCACACTGCGGAAAATAATTAAGATAAGTAGTCTACCATTTTAGCAGACTACCAACCTACTTTCTTTTATAATTTATCCAAGAAGCTTTAGCGTCTCTTCTACCATTCGATCACTGGTTATGCCGTATTTCTGGAAAATAGTTTCATAGGGTGCTGAGGCTCCAAAACGGTCAACGCCAATTATTGACCCATCGGTACCAACCCATTCTCTCCAGCCCTGCGATGCGGCCGCTTCAATGGAAACCCGGGCCGTAACTTCTTTAGGCAACACGTGTTGCCTATAATCTTGATCCTGCTCTCGAAAAAGCTCCCATGATGGCATGCTTACCACACGTGCATCAATATCCTTTGCTACAAGCTTTTCTTTAGCTTCCATCGCGCGATATACTTCTGACCCACTACCCATTAAGATAACATCAGGCTGATCTTTTTCAGAATCCGCAAGAATATATCCACCTTTCGTGACATTTTTAGCAGCATTCTCTGATGTACGTTCAAAGGTTGGTACGTTTTGTCGGGTAAGAACGATTAAAGATGGCCCTTTGTCGTTGTCGAGCGCTGCTTTCCAGCACCAAGCTACCTCATTAGCATCGGCAGGCCTAAGCACCACGGTGTTGGGCATAGCACGCAGTGATGCCAAATGTTCGATTGGTTGATGTGTGGGACCATCTTCTCCCAACCCAATACTGTCATGGGTAAAGACAAATATTGATGGAATATGAGACAGTGCAGCTATACGAATCGCCGGACGGCAATAGTCTGAGAATATGAGAAAAGTACCACCATATGGAATCACTCCTTTATGCAGTGCCATACCGTTAAGGGCTGCACCCATGGCATGTTCTCGTACTCCAAAATGGATATTACGTCCGCTATAATCAGATGCCGAAAAAATACCGGCATCATCAATCCATGTTTTATTACTTCCTGTAAGATCCGCAGATCCACCAATCATCTGTGGTAAATTTTCTGTTAATGACTGCAGCACTTTACCCGAAGATGCACGTGTTGCCATTCCTTTTTCATCAGCTTCGAAATCGGGTAGGAAATCTTCGAAATTATCGGGAAGCTCACGATTTATGGCATTTGACAATGCTTCGGCTCGCTCAGGATTATTTTTCTGATATTCCTCAAATGTATCTTTCCATTTTTTGAAGGAGGCACCCCCTTTTTCTATAGCCGTCCGAAAATGCGTCAATGCTTTATCAGGAATGTGGAACTTTGCATCAGGATCCCAGTCAAGATTTTCCTTCGTCTTTTTGACTTCTTCTTCTCCCAGCGGGGCCCCGTGTGAATCGGCACTATCCTGCTTATTTGGACTACCAAACCCAATATGCGTTCGACAAATTATGAGCGATGGACGGTCGCTTTCAGCTTGCGCTTTTTTAATAGCCTGTTCTACCTCTTGCCGATCATGACCATCAATTTTTATTGTATGCCATTCGGCAGCCTCAAACCGTTTCTGTACATCCTCAGTGAAAGCTAAATCCGTACTTCCATCAATAGAAATTTCGTTGTCATCATACAGGTAAATCAATTTCCCTAATTTGAGGTGACCAGCCAATGAAGCAGCCTCTTGTGATATTCCTTCCATCAAATCACCGTCACTGACAATACCGTATGTATAATGATCTGTAATCTGATATTCATCTGTGTTAAACTTAGCACTCAAATGCTTCTCAGCCATAGCCATGCCTACTCCTGTAGCAAAACCCTGTCCTAGCGGTCCGGTTGTAGTTTCAACCCCTGGTGTCAAACCATACTCAGGATGCCCCGGGGTCAAGCTTCCCCATTGACGAAAATCCTTAAGCTCATCAAGTGATAGTTCATATCCGCTAAGATGAAGTAAGCTATAAAGGAGCATTGAACCATGGCCCGCTGATAAGACAAACCGATCACGATCATACCATTCCGGGTTCGCGGGATCATGCTTTAAAAATTTCGTCCATAATACATAAGCTGCATCAGCCATACCCATTGGCATACCGGGATGGCCGGATTCAGCAGCTTGGACCGCATCAATTGAGAGAGTTCTGATCGTATTTACACATAGCTCGTCAAGTGTGTTTTGTTTAGAGCTCATTTTAGAGAATCTGGTTTAAATTTCAAACAACATGTCAAATTTCATATACTTACATTATAAATTTTCAGTTTTGAAAAGTAAACA
>CAYNKF010000165.1:0-5924 GCA_964397705.1 uncultured Balneolaceae bacterium
CAACCCATATCTGGATTCAGAGCGATCACTTAACACAGATTTATCCCTTCGCTGGCGATCCGAAAACATTCAGACCAAAGCAACGGTCTATCGTAATGCCATCGATAATTACATGTTCTTAGTGAATACCGGTGAATTTGCCGGACCAAATAACGATGGTCCTCCTATTTTAGAATTTGTGCAGGGCAACGCCCGATTAGTCGGAGCTAATGCTGATATCACCGCACAGGTATTGCCCTGGCTACAACTATCAGGAACCTTCGAAACGGTTAACGGCCAAAACGTGGACGATGATATTTCCGAAGTGGATGATTTGCCCCTTTTACCTCCTACCAAACTAAGTGGTAATATAAAAGTGATGCGCTCATCAATAGGTAAGCTTGACAACGCCTTTATAAGCGTGGGTATACAACATGCATCCCCGAAAGAAGCAGCCGGACGCTATGAGCCTTTTTGGCAGTTTGGCAACACCCCCGAATTTAGTGACTTTGGAGTCGCCTCAACAGATGCCTACACCTTATTTAGTGCAACGATAGGTGCTGAAGTATCCCTCTGGGATCGCCCTGTTGCACTGCAATTATCAGGTAACAATTTACTTAATGAGTCTTATCGGGATTTTCTGGATACTTATAAGGGATATGCGTTGAGCCCGGGCAGGGATATCACCCTCCGAATCAAGGTTCCCTTTACCATTTTGTAAATCTGTTTAAAGAATTTCGAATAAACATTGATAAATACGAGGGAATAAACTTAGTTTAACCCCGTTTCCAAAGTGACGGAAGAACAAAACATAATTTTATTATCTAAGCAATGATTAACACTCTTAAATATCTATCTACTATTCTACTGGCAATCGTACTTATCGGATGCCAAAGTGATTCTACCGAAAAAACTTCACAACAAACCCAGCAACAAAAGTCTCAACAGCAAGGCCCTCTGGGACAAATGCAGCAACAGCAAGCACCGGATGTTGAAGTTTCTGATAAGGAAGCTGCCACCTTCGCTGATGCGGCTATGAATGCCCAACGAGTACAAATGCAGGCCCAAAAACAAATGATGGGCATCATCCAAGATGAAGGCCTTGATATTCAAACCTATCAAAAAATTGCCCAATCCAAGCAGATGGGCCAAGGCGATTCCACACAGTTCAATGACAGCGAAATGGAGAAATTTGATGCTGCTACTTCTTCTATTCAAGAGCTGCAAACCGAAATCCGAGATAGCGTAACGAAAGCTATTGAAGAGGCGGGGATGAAAATGCAACGGTTCCAGGATATTAGCCGTGCAGCCCAACAGGATTCTGCGCTGCAGATGCAAATTCAGCAACAGATTCAGGAAAAGATGGGTGGACAGATGCAACAACAACCACCCTCTTCACAAAACTAAGTAGTAGAATTTCACTTAGATTATAAAGGCCGCTGTGTAAACATAGCGGCCTTTTTTTATAGAAATCATCTTAAGGAATATTGACAAAAAAGGTTGACCCTACCCCAAATTCGCTTTCGACCTGGATATCGCCACCGTGGGCTTCTACAATTTTTTTGGCAATCGCCAATCCCAATCCGGTACTTTTTTCTCCGGCTGTGGGCTCACTACTTATTTTCGCGAAGGGTACAAATAAGTTATCAAGTTCACCTTCGGGAATACCCTGTCCTTCATCCTCCACATAAATCGTAATGGCGCTGTCACTCCCATCGCTAACACCTACTTCTACTTTTGTTTGAGACTGTGAATATTTAATAGCGTTGGAGACTAAGTTATCCAAGACCTGCTGAAACTTATGAGCATCAACCTTTTTAATTATCGGGTCATCAGGTAAATTTGTATTCAGGGAGATATCTTTTTTACTAGCAGGTGGTCTATTCAGTGACACTATTCGCTCAATCAACTTACCAATATCTTCATCCTTTTTATCCAAATTTATACTTCCCGATTCGATAGCAGAAATATCCAGCATATTCTCAATAATTTGCACCATATATTCGCTGGATTGTTTTATCTCTCTTACCAGCTGAAACTGATCATCGGTAAAGATGTCCTGTTCTTCATGATCTTCAATCAAAAACAGGGCATAATTTTGGATTAGTGTGAGGGGATTTCGCAGATCATGAGCTGCCATGCCCAGCATTTGATTCTTGAGTTCGTTCATGCGTTCCAGTTCGGCCGTCTTTTTCGTAAGCTTGCGCTGCATATTTGCCAGCTCGTTATTGAGCCCGCTCATCTGATCATACATCGCCCACTCATCATCTTGGGATCCAGCGGATTGCTGCTGTTCTTTCATAAACGTACGCAGCTTATTGATAGATTCATTATTCATATCCATCAATCCATTCAAAAACTGTTCGGTATCATCCGGATTAGCAGTCCCTATTAACAGATTCTCATCGTCAATCCGAATGCCGGAAAAACTAAACAAGCTAATGTCGTCACCATCCGAAACATGAAGCTCCCAGCCATAGGCTACATCGTTGGTATTAATCCGTTCAATAAACTGATAGGCTTTGGGTATGCTGTCACTCTCCAGGCAATCCACAAAAGAAATGGTTCCATCTCCCTGAAGTGAAAATAAGCCAAAGGAATCATGAATGATCTTCTGTAAAATCCCATCATCATTTATAATGATAGCGATTCCATTTGGAAGTGTCTGTTTTTGGGTACTCAATTTTCAATCAATCTATTTGCAATTTCAATGGCATCATATGCTGATCCTGCCGAAGCATCAGCCCCTATTTTCTTCCACAAATCGGGTACCACTTTAAAGGGATATCCGCCGACCATTATTTTTAAGTTTTTAAGCTCTTCTTCTTCGCGCAATTTTTGAATCAGCTTTTTGGCTCTGCTGATATGTAAAGGTAATGTTACTGAAATAGCCAATACGTCGGCATTTTTTTCTTTGACCGACTCTGTTAAGTGGCTGTCCGGCATATTCGCTCCCAGATAGTGGGTATCCCAGCCCTCCATCTCAAAGAAGTCAGTTACCATGCGAATGCCAATCTCGTGGAGCTCGTCTGCTACTGAACATGCAACCATACGTTTATCACTCTTCTCCATGGAAAATATTTTGGGATATAGCTGTGACATGATCAGCTGTGTGGCAGCAGTACAATAATGCTCATGAGCTACCGTAATTTTATTTTTTTGCCAAAGGGCGCCCACCTCATATTGTGTCTTTTGAAAGATATGCTCATAAATATCTTTTATTGGCGTTCCACCATTCACCAACTTTTCTATCAGCTGAGCTGCCTCTTTACGTTCCCCCGACAGTAACAAATCCAAATATTCCCTTGCCTCATCAAATAAAGGATCATTCTTATCTAAGAAGGAAATGTCTTCGGTTTTCCTATTCTGCAGCGAGGAAAGGCCCTCATTAACATATTCCAACAATGAAGAAGTCTCGGCATCGGGCAACGTCTTTTTTATAGCTTCTCGTAAGATTACGATATTATCAAACAGATCACTTTGGGGGATATCCCGTTCCTTCAGCATCGTTCGCGCCCAGCCCAAATAGTTATTAAACAGTTCCTGACTGTCAACACGGGCGGCCTGCTCTAAGTAATCAAGGTGATAAATGGTATCTTCATAACATTTCTTTCTTCCCTCTTCCCCATACTTTTTATACAGTTCCGGATGACGTTCAAAATGCATCGACGTGACAAGCTCGGCCAACTCTTCTTTGTGAGCTTCTAATTCTTGTACTACCTTGCGGTCTGATCCCGGCATAGTTAGCCTTTTTTTATGAGGTTATGTGATCAAAATAGTTGAGCGAAAAGCTTCGTTTTACCAGTTTTAATCCTTTGGAAATATTCTGATGTGATTCGCTACGATGATTATCATGCCAATCCTGAAAGGACTCCTCATTCTCCCAATGTGTTATCAGCCAAAACTCCGCGGGATTATCCTTCGGCGAAATCACGTTAAGTCCTGCAAAACCGTCGGCATCTTCCACCAGTTCGGGCCGATTCCTAAATGCCTCCCGCACTTCATCTTCAATATTATTCCGCACTTCAAACTTACTAATAGCCGTAAATCTCATATCACAGCAGATGACGTTATTTTTACAACTGCCTTAACCTAAAAGCTCTTTACCTAAAGATGTTTAATGTAATAATTTAATATTAAAATAGTATGTCAATCATTCAATTACTATACCTTAATACACAAAACCTTATTGGTTAACAACTAAGAGTCTTTTAATAACACCTCAGGTATTTTATTATCCTCTCGTTCGCTGTTCCAAGTCACATTTGTAATCCACCAGCGCTCTTGATCATACACCAGTTGCACCGTGTTAACTCCGCGTCGGGTGACTTCACCATCTTTAACTGATTTAATTTTAAAGGATGTATGAATCGTTGCTATTTCACCGAACCGGAACACCTCTCTAGCGATCTCCTCCTCCCAAAAACCATTCTTTTTAAAATACTCATCATTGCGATTTATATACTGCTCGGGCGTCATAGAAACATATCGTAATGTTCCATCCCCGGTTTTGCTTATTGCTCCCATTGTTGCCTTCTCTTTGTACAGTGAAGAGAACCGTGCCCAATCGCGTTGGCCGGCCGGACCGGATATCACATCGTATAATGCAGTGATTATTCCATCGATGCTGTTAACATCTTCCGCCTTAACCTGCTGGCCGTAAGAAATGCTACTGAATAGCAAGAGAAACATAATTAGTAAGCCATAAAACAATCTCATAATAAATTATTTTTGTTATGGTTCATGATCTGCTTTTACTGAGAGTCGATGAGTAAGTTACATCTAAATCTTACTTTATGGGAACGCTCAATCTACTCATTTTATTTACATGCCATGCACTAACATTTTAACCAACAAAGTAAAATAATTTCTACCTCCAACCGACAATCTCTCCTAAAAGATTTAAACCTTTATGTAATTTTCGGGATCACGCTCTCGGCGGTGATGGGCGTTTCCAGCATTGCTCCCGCCTTGCCAAAAATGGCCAATGTGCTGGATGTTTCCAACGAACGTATTGGGTTGCTTATCACGGCATTTACGATACCCGGAATGTTTTTAACTCCATTTTTAGGTGTCTTTGCGGACCGTATCGGACGAAAAGCTATTCTTGTTCCATCCTTGTTTATTTTTGGTATTGCCGGAACAGCCTGCGCTTTTGCAACGGATTTTACTTGGCTACTTATCCTACGGTTTCTACAAGGCATTGGCGGAGCCTCGCTCGGAGCACTCAACGTCACGCTCATCGGCGATCTCTACGAAGGAAATCGACGGGCAACGGCTATGGGATACAACGGCAGCGTTCTGAGCGTGGGTACTGCAGCCTATCCGGCCATTGGCGGGGGGTTGGCTCTGCTGGGATGGTTTTACCCCTTCTTTCTTACGCTGTTAGCTATTCCGGTCGGCCTATTTGTGTTGGCTAAACTGGACAATCCCGAACCCGACAATCATAAACATATTAAGTCGTACCTAGGTGATGTCCTCAATGCGCTCAAGTCAAAAACGGTGATCGGACTCTTCGCTGCAAACTTTCTCACATTTATTATGCTGTACGGTGGCTACTTAACCTATTTCCCCATCCTACTCGATGAACAGTTCAATAAGTCGTCATTATTAATTGGCATTATGTTATCAGGATCATCCCTTATTACCGCTTTCTCATCCTCGCAGCTGGGTAATTTAACCAAGCGGTTCTCCGAGTCAACGCTTATTATCACTGCAGCCATTCTTTATCTCGGCGTATTTTTGAGCATCCCTTTCATTGAAAATATTTGGATGTTTGCACTTCCCATTATCGTATTTGGATTTGCACAGGGGATCAACATCCCCAGTATTTTAAATCTTCTTACTCACCAAGCCCCCAAGGAATACCGAGCGGCATTTTTATCGGTCAACTGGACTATCATTAGAAGTGGGCAGGCAGTGGGTCCTTTCCTTCTGGGATTGGT
>CAYNKF010000166.1:0-5921 GCA_964397705.1 uncultured Balneolaceae bacterium
CTAACCCCCAAAAAGTTTTATCCATCTTCCTCACCTCCTCCTTAGCAGGATTTTATCTTGGTAATTTGTGTTCTTATTTAGTTGTAACGAACACAGTTTTAATATAATTAATTCACAATACAAAGTCAATATTAAAAGAGAAAAAGCCCCTTCTAGTGATATGCTATTCGGGGCTTTTAAATTTTTGCTATTTTAAGTTTTTTTGGCTTCACTGAGAGAGTCAGCTCATTTTCTGGCTCCAGCTCCTCTCCGTCGGCTTGGATAGGAAATTTTCTATCTGATTTTATGTGGATTTCCGAAGCGGTTTTGTATGTTACGTAGTTCAAAAATTTCTGTTTTCCGTTCCGAGCCTTGAGAAGGCAGTGAACTCTTTTTCTGGTGGGTATGTTTCTTATCAGATTGACATTCAAAAGGCCGTCCTCAAGAGAGGCATCCGGGGCGGCAGTGAATATCTTGCCCTCTCTTTTGCCGTTTAGTGCACCTATCATCAGGCAGTTTTCGTTTTGAGCAATTCGGATTTTGTCGTCTAAGATTACCGAGAACTTCTGAGCCCTGTAGCTGAATACGGACGAAAACGCTGCTTTAATATAGGAAATATGAGGCGTATAGGCGTTTGGGAGGTATTTAAGTTGGCGAAGCTCCCTCAGCGTTTTATTTGCCCTCTTTGCAACTTCGGCCGCGAATCCGACATCAAGACAATTAAAGAAATGGCGATCTTTTTGTTCTATATAACCATGATTATTTGCAGCATTTTTCAACCGCGTAACTTTATTTATGAGCGTAGCAGGTCTTAGGAAGGGAACAGAAATAAGCAGTAGTTACTAAAATGCCTATAAATCTACATAGAAATGAAGAATAAAATAACCTTTAATCCACTGACGCCCATTCAAGAGTTTTTTAAAACAGAATCTTCATCGGGGATTTTGTTACTCATCACTACAGTGTTGGCTTTAGTCTTTGCCAACAGCCCTTTGAGTGAAAGCTATTTTAATTTCTTTCACTCCACATTTACGGTAGGTACTCCATCTCTCAATATTGAAAAGCCGTTACTTCTTTGGATTAATGATGGACTAATGGCTGTTTTCTTTTTGTTGATTGGTTTAGAAATCAAAAGAGAACTGAAATATGGGGAGCTGTCTAATTTCAAATCTGCACTTACTCCTATTGTAGCAGCATTGGGCGGTGCCTTAGTGCCTGGAGCCATCTTTTTTGTTTTAAATGCAGGAACTGAATTTTCCCAGGGTTGGGCCATAGCCATTGCAACTGATATTGCATTTGCCATTGGAATTCTTACGCTGCTGGGATCCAGAGTACCCGTGTGGGCAAAGGTCTTTCTAACGGCTGTGGCTGTAGTGGATGATTTAATTGCGGTGATGGCTATTGCCCTTTTTTATACCACAAGTATCAAAATGACAGCGTTGGCAGTTGCCGCAGGTTGTTTTATTATACTTCTTATTTTTAATGTGATGAATGTAAGGAGAATTGGTTTTTATATGATAGTGGGTATTATAATGTGGGTAGCGGTACTAAAATCAGGAGTACATGCTACGATTGCTGGGGTTGTTCTTGGGCTTATGATTCCTGTAACTCGCAATACAAGTCTTAATAGTTTACTTGAAAAAGCCGAAGGTGCGGTAAGCCTGTTCAAGCATGCATTGAAAAATGATGAGGGAGAAGCTCGTGAGACGGCATTGAATTATATGGATGATGTGGTTTCAGAGTCTGAATCTCCCTTGCACAGGCTTGAGCATGATTTGCATCCATGGGTAGCTTATGGAATTATTCCAATTTTTGCTTTTGCTAATGCAGGGATAGCCTTCGATAGTCAATTAATTACAGAAGCTTTTTCGTCAACATTGACTTGGGGTATTTTACTTGGACTTTTCTTTGGGAAACAAATTGGAATATTCTCGGCAGCGTTCTTAATGAAGGTCGTTGGGCTCAGCATATTTCCTGAGGAAAAAGGTACATGGAAAATTGTTTACGGCCTTGCTTGTTTAAGTGGGGTAGGATTTACAATGTCGCTATTTATAGGCGGGCTTTCTTTTGAATCGCCGGTATTTTTAGAGTATGCAAAGGTTGGCATTATATCGGGCTCATTGATAAGTGGGTTGTTAGGATATGGACTAATAAAAAACGCCATAAATAATAATCATAGTGAATGATTGTAAAATAGTGTGAAGTTAGCCTACTAAACCTGAAAGATCTCTAAGATCTTTCAGGTTTGATATTATTCCGGGTCATAATTCAAATTGGGGCCCAGCCAGCGCTCAACTTCGTCAACGCTCATATCTTTGCGTTCAGCATAATCTTCGATTTGATCCTTTTCAAAATCGCCCACGTTAAAGTAATTCGATTCTGGGTGAGCAAAATACAATCCGCTAACCGAGGCAGCCGGATGCATAGCAAAAGATTCGGTGAGAGTTATGCTCGTGCTATCTTCTACGCCCAGCAGGTCAAACAGAATACGTTTTTCGGTATGATCGGGTTGGGCCGGATAGCCCGGGGCCGGACGAATACCATCATACTGCTCCTTGATAAGTGCTTCATTTGTCAGGTTTTCATCCGGAGCATATCCCCAGATGTTTTTGCGCACTTTTTCATGTAGCAGCTCGGTAAAAGCTTCGGCCAGCCGGTCGGCCAATGCCTTCGTCAGAATGGCATTGTAATCATCGTGGTTGTCTTCAAATTGTTTAACCAGATCGGGAGCACCAATGCCACAGGTTACGGCAAACCCGCCCATGTAATCTTTGATTCCTGACTTTTTAGGTGCTACAAAATCGGAGAGTGCCTTGTTAGGTTGGCCTTTTCGTTTTTTGGCTTGTTGACGAAGCATATGGAAAGTTGTGAGTACTTCAGTACGGTTGTCATCCGTATATAATTCTACATCATCGCCTACTGAATTAGCCGGGTACAGTCCTAAAACCGCACGAGCTTTCAACAGTTTTTGATCTATAATTTTATCGAGGAGCTCATTCGCATCGTCAAATAACTTCTGAGCTTCTTCGCCATATTTTTCATCTTCAAGGACGTCAGGAAATTTTCCCTTCATTTGCCAAGCAATGAAAAATGGTCCCCAGTCAATATAATTCCGGATTTCCTCCAGTGGATAATTATCAAATTCTTGGGTGCCCAGCTGATTCGGCTTTACGATTTCAGAAGATTCCCATTCAATTTGCTTGGCATTTTCACGGGCTTCTTCAATCGGCAAATAAGTCTTACGGTTGGAACGTCCCTCATGACGCTCGCGCAGTTTTACGTAATCATTTTTAATTTTCTCTACGAAGTCATCATGCAGTGTTTTGGATACTAGGTTCCCCGTTACCGAAACGGATCGTGAAGCATCCAATACATGTACCACGGGCTGATCGTAATTTGGTTCAATTTTGACGGCTGTATGTGTGCGGGAGGTCGTAGCGCCCCCAATCATTAACGGCTGCTCGAAATTTTCACGCTTCAACTCTTTGGCTACATGCACCATCTCATCCAGTGAGGGCGTTATGAGGCCACTTAGCCCAATAATATCCACGTTATTTTTTCGAGCCTCCTCTAGGATTTTATCAGCCGGAACCATGACGCCAAGGTCGATAACGTCGAAGTTGTTGCAGCGCAGTACCACCGAAACAATATTTTTACCAATGTCGTGAACATCACCTTTTACAGTAGCGAGGAGAACCTTGGCTTTAGGCTCGCTGTTTTGATTTTTTTCTTTTTCTTTTTCGATATAGGGGATCAGATGGGCCACGCCTTTTTTCATTACCCGGGCGCTTTTTACCACCTGTGGTAGAAACATCTTACCCGATCCAAAAAGATCACCGACCACATCCATACCAGACATCATTGGGCCTTCAATTACTTCAATAGGTTGATCGTATTTTTGTCGGGCTTCCTCTACATCATCCACAATATGATCAACAATGCCTTTGACCAAGGCGTGTTCTATCCGTTTCTCTACAGATTTGGTACGCCATTCTTGGGTTTTCTCTTTTGTTTCGGTCTTATCATCCTTGATTTCCTCGGCATAATCTACCAGGCGTTCAGTAGCATCATCACGGCGGTTTAGGATGACATCCTCAACGAGTTCCCGCAGTTTTTCGGGAATCTCCTCATAGATTTCAAGTTGACCAGCATTGACGATGGCCATATCAAGTCCCGCCTTGATAGCATGATACAGGAAGACCGAATGCATGGCCTCACGGACTTTATTATTGCCACGGAACGAGAATGAAATATTGCTGAGTCCGCCGCTTACTTTCGCCAGCGGAAGGTTCTCTTTAATCCATTCGGTGGCTTTTATAAAATCTACGCCATAGTTATTGTGCTCTTCTATGCCGGTTGCAACCGTCAGGATATTGGGATCCAAGATGATATCCTGTGGGGCAAACCCAACTTCTTCAGTAAGTATGTTGTAAGCTCGCTCGGCAATTTCAATGCGCCGTTCGAAGTTATCGGCCTGACCCTTTTCATCGAAGCCCATGACCACAACAGCACCTCCAAAATTGAGGATCTCACGGGCGTGTTCTTTGAACTCCTCTTCCCCTTCTTTAAGGGAAATAGAGTTCACTACACATTTTCCTTGGGCAGCTTTAAGACCTGCTTTTAGCACCGACCATTTCGAGGAGTCTATCATAATAGGGACGCGCGAAATATCAGGCTCAGCGGCTATAAGCTGAAGAAAATCGACCATCACCTCTTCGGATTCGAGCATGCCCTCATCCATATTGATGTCAATAACCTGTGCACCATTTTCTACTTGCTGACGAGCAACAGAGAGTGCTTCTTCATACTCTTCATTTTTGATAAGTCGCTTGAATTTACGCGATCCCATCACATTGGTACGTTCGCCAATGTTTACAAAGTTAGTATCGGGACGAACAACCAGTGGTTCCAGTCCGCTTAGACGTAAATAGGATTTCTGTTCGGGAATTTGTCTGGGTTTACACTTTTCGGCTGCTTCGGCAATAGCCTCTATATGCTTGGGAGTGGTTCCACAGCAGCCGCCAACGAGGTTCACAAAATTAGACTCGGCATAATCACGAAGCTGATCAGCCATAAACTCGGGTGTCTCATTGTAATCGCCCATTTCATCAGGTAGCCCCGCATTGGGATAGAGACTCGTATGGCAATCTGCGATATTAGCTAACTCTTCGATGTAGGGTCTCATTTCCTTGGATCCCAATGAACAGTTTAACCCAACACTCAATAAATTCTTGGTGTGGGATACCGAGATCCAAAATGCTTCAGTTGTTTGTCCCGATAGGGTGCGCCCGCTTTGATCTACAATAGTTCCGGATATCATGACGGGAATTTCGTTACCGGTTTCTTCCACGTATTTGTGGATGGCGTAAATGGCTGCTTTGGCGTTTAGCGTATCGAAAATAGTTTCTACAAGCAGGATATCAGCCCCGCCATCAACCAACCCACGGATCTGCTCGGCATAGGCTTCTTTAAGTGTATCAAAGGTAATAGCGCGGTAGCCGGGATCTTCTACATCCGGTGAAAGTGATAGCGTTTTATTTGTGGGGCCGATAGCGCCGGCTACGAAGCGGGGCTTATCGGGATTTTTATTCGTAAATTCGTCGGCTACTTCGCGGGCATTTTGGGCAGCTGCAACGTTTAACTCATAGGCCAGATCTTCCATGTGATAGTCGGCCTGTGAAATGGAAGTACTGTTAAAGGTGTTGGTTTCAATGATATCGGATCCCGCAGAAAGGAACTGGCGGTGAATATCTTTAATGATATCGGGCTGGGTGATACTCAAAAGGTCATTGTTCCCTTTGAGATCAGCCTCGTCAAAATCTTTGAAACGTTCGCCGCGATAGTCGTCTTCAGAAAGGTTGTGATTCTGAATCATGGTGCCCATGGCGCCATCCAGAATCAAGATGCGATCTTTTAGCAGATCGGTAATTTGATCGAATTTC
>CAYNKF010000167.1:0-5904 GCA_964397705.1 uncultured Balneolaceae bacterium
ACGATCACAATTTGATCGACAAATCGGCTGAAAAGATAATTCAGACAGTAAAATCAACGGGAGCTGTGGTATCTGGACCGATACCGCTTCCGACCAAGAAAAATATTATTACAGTGAACCGATCCGTTCATGTTAACAAAACTGCTCGTGAGCAGTTTGAATATCGTTCTCACAAACGTTTGATCGATATTCTCTCAACGGGATCGCAAACTGTAGATGCATTAATGAAGCTGGAGTTGCCCTCTGGCGTCGACGTAGAAATTAAAGTGTAACATTTATAATCACTGAACAATGAGTAGTGGTTTGATAGGAAAAAAGATTGGCATGACGAATGTCTTTGATGACAATGGTAAAAATTATGCCGTAACGGTTATAGAAGTTGATCCCAATGTTATTACGGAGATCAAAACAAATGAAGAAAACGGCTATGAAGCTGTACAGCTTTCTGCTTTTGATAAAAAGGAGAAAAGCACTTCAAAACCGTTGAAAGGACATTTTGAAAAGGCTGGAACAACACCAAAGAAATACATCAAGGAATTCAGAGATTTTGTTCCTGAAGATGCTGAGCTCGGAGATGAGTTGAATATCGAAGATGTTTTTAACATTGGTGACAATGTTGATGTAGTTGGTGTGTCTAAAGGAAAAGGATTTACCGGTGTGGTTAAGCGCCACAACTTTAGTGGTGTTGGTGAAGCGACACACGGTCAGCACGACAGACAACGCCACCCGGGTTCTATTGGTCAGGCATCTGATCCAGCTCGAGTATTTCCTGGTATAAAGATGGCCGGTCGAAGTGGTAATGAACGTAATAAAATCAAGAATTTGACGGTTGCTAAGATATTTAGTGAATCTAACTTGATGATGGTTACTGGTTCTATACCCGGCCCAAATGGACGATTTGTTGAAATTTACAATAGACAGTAAGAGATAACTAGCAATGAAGCTTCCGATATTAACAACTGAAGGTAAAGATAGCGGAGATCAGATTGAGTTGGCTGATTCTATTTTTGGAATTGAGCCTAATGAAACTGCTATCTATGAAGATGTCCGCCGATATATGGCCAATCAGCGCCAGGGGACATCAAATACAAAAGAACGAGGACAGGTACGTGGTGGTGGTCGTAAGGCTTATCGCCAGAAAGGAACCGGTCAAGCTCGACGAGGTTCTATTCGGTCCCCACTTTTGAAAGGTGGTGGAACGGTTTTTGGTCCAAGTCCTCGAGATCATTCATTTAAAATGTCTAAGAAGACCAAGCGTTTAGCTCGTAAATCAGCATGGTCTGCAAAGGCAGCTGATGAAGCAATTAAGCTCGTAGATGATTTTACATTCGATGAGCCTAAGACACGGAAGGTTGCTGATATTCTTAAGAGTCTGGATATAGAGGATCTAAAGGTTCTAATTTTGACTGCAGACACTGATAAAGTGCTCTATAAGTCTGCTCGAAATATTCCAAATGTAGAAGTACTGGAAGCAGACAAACCTACGACATATCAGATTCTTGATGCTGATGTTATTTTAATTCAAAAAAGTGCTGTAGAAGTACTGCAAGGATCAATTGAATCTGCTGAGGAGGCTGTAGCATGAAACAAGTATTAAAGAAACCATTAATTACGGAAAAACTTACTCGCCTTCAGGAAGAAGGCAAGTATGCTTTCAAAGTAGATAAGCATGCATCAAAAGCGGATATCAAACAAGCTGTGATCGACAGATATCCGGAAGTAAAGATTAAAAAGATTAACACAATGATTATGCCTTCTAAGCCAAAAGGCCGATATACCCAAAGTGGTTATATTGTTGGCCGTGAAAAAGTTTGGAAGAAAGCAATTGTAACTCTTAAAGAAGGTGAAATAGACTTCTTTAGCGAAATTTAGAAACCAATAGTTCAATGCCTACTAAGAAATCAAAACCATCTACACCCGGTTCCAGACACAGAATTTCTCCTGTGTTTGATGATGTGACCGTTAGCAAGCCGACTGTTAAACGGCTTGTAAAAGGTAAGGGACAATCAGGTGGACGAAATAAGCAGGGACGAATGACTTCTCGCCATCGTGGCGGAGGTCATAAGCGTCGATATCGTCAGATTGATTTTAATCGCGATAAGCATGACATACCTGCTAAAGTTCAAACAATTGAATATGATCCCAACCGCTCAGCAAGAATTGCTCTTGTTGCTTATGCTGACGGAGAAAAGCGCTATATCATTGCTCCGAATAAGTTAAGTGTTGGAGATACTATTATTAGTGGCAAAAAAGGGGTTGAGCCTGATGTTGGTAATGCTATGCCGATGAAGCACATGCCACCTGGTACTTTTATTCATAATATCGAGTTGCATCCAGGACAAGGAGCGCAACTCTGCAGAAGTGCTGGAACATCAGCACAAATGGTTGCAAAAACAGATCGTTACGTAACTGTTAAGTTGCCATCTAGTGAAGTACGCATGATTTTAGGTAACTGTATTGCAACAGTTGGATCAACCAGTAATCCCGATCACTTTAACACAACAATGGGTAAGGCGGGACGAAATCGCTGGAAAGGAAAGCGACCTCATACACGAGGTGTTGCAATGAACCCGATTGATCACCCAATGGGTGGTGGTGAAGGTAAAGCTTCAGGTGGGCATCCGCGTTCACCATGGGGGCAATCTTCCAAAGGATTAAAGACAAGAAAACGTAAGAAACTTTCGGACCGATATATTGTTCGGAGTCGCAAAAAGTCTAAAAAGTAATTAGTTATGCCAAGATCGCTAAGAAAGGGACCTTTCGTATATTACAAGTTGCAGCGTAAGATCGATGCAATGAATGAGAGCGGTAAAAAGAATGTCATAAAAACATGGTCGCGTAGCTCTATGGTTACGCCTGATTTCGTTGGACTGACATTAGCTGTTCATAACGGGAAGCAGTTTATACCCGTTTATATTACTGAAGAAATGGTGGGTCACAAACTGGGAGAATTTGCTCCCACAAGAACGTTTCGTGGACACCCAGTGAAGTCTAAAGCAACACGTGAAGCACCGAAAAAACCAGGACAATAGAGTATTATGGCTGAAGAAAAATTTGAAGCACGAGCTACGCAAAAACATCTTCGCAGATCGCCTCGCAAAGTACGCTTAGTTGTTGATTCTGTAAGAGGAGATCGTGTCGATAAAGCCCTTAAGAAGCTGGAATTTACTAACAAAGGGGCTGCAGATGAAGTAGCAAAAGTTGTTAAGTCGGCAGCTGCAAACATTCGAGATAAGTTTCAGGAAGCCCGACTTGATAACCAAGAGATTTATATTACAGAAATTTTTGTAAACGAAGGTGCGACACTGAAGCGCATACAGCCAAGAGCAATGGGGCGTGCTAATCAGATACGCAAACGTACAAGTCACATCACGGTTGTTGTGGCTAATAACAAAGAATTAGTTAATCAATAAACGATAATACCTTGGGACAGAAATCACATCCAGTAGGTTTACGACTCGGTATCATTCGCGGTTGGGATTCCAATTGGTATTCCGAAGAGAATGAACCCGAAATTTTATATGAAGACACGAAGTTGCGCGAGTATTTGCACACTCGTCTTCAAAATGGAGGGCTTTCTCGAGTCATAATCGAACGTACACCAAAACGAATATTACTTACACTTAAAACCAGCCGACCCGGTGTTATTATTGGGAAAGGTGGAGAACAAATTGAACTTCTTCGCGAAGAGCTCAAGAAGATTACGGATAAAGAAGTTCAAATTAATGTAAGTGAAATTAAGCGACCTGAAACGGATGCAAGTTTGGTTGCTCAAAATATTGCACAGCAGCTTGAAGCTCGGATCTCATTCCGACGTGCAATGAAAACGGCAATCTCTTCTGCAATGCGTATGGGTGCTGAAGGAATTAAGATTCGCTGTGCCGGTCGATTAGGCGGTGCTGAGATGGCACGTACTGAGCAATATCGTGAAGGTCGTGTGCCATTGCATACATTGCGAGCCGATATTGACTACTATAATACAACAGCGAATACTATTTATGGATCAATTGGTGTTACGGTTTGGATCTTCAAAGGTGAAATACTCGGTGATATTGAGTTGACGCCTGGAGATGCTCATACCCAGCAAAAGGATGATTCGCGAGGACGACGGGGAAAAGGTGGTAAGCGCCGATCTCGTCGACGTAGAAGAAATAAGAATTAATACTGTAAATAAATAAGAGTCATGTTAGAACCAAGAAACGTACGACGCCGCAGGCAGCATCGTCGCAGTCTTAAAGGAACTGCGCAACGAGGGCACACGCTTGCATATGGCGATTTTGGTCTAAAGGCAATGGAGCCGAAATACATCACTTCTCGGCAGATTGAATCATGCCGTATTGCAATTGCTCGTCAATTGCAGCGTGATGGTCAAACCTGGATTCGAATATTCCCGGATATGCCTAAAACTGCCCAGCCTGCAGAAACACGTATGGGTAAGGGTAAAGGTGCTGTTGAAGAATATGTAGCTGTGGTAAAGCCCGGTCGAATTCTATTCGAAATTGCAGGGGTACCCGAGGATTTGGCTTGGGAAGCGATGCGTCGAGCAGATTACAAGCTTCCTATTAAAACGAAATTTATTGTTCGTCGTGATTACGATGGACCTTAATTAACAAGGTATTTGATAAATCATGAAAGCACACGAACTACGAGATAAATCAATTGCTGAATTGAAGGCCCGGCTGGATGATGAAAAGCAGGCTTTGCAGGATATGAAGTTTAATCGTGCAATTGCTGGTCAGCTTGAAAATCCCGCACGTATTACGATGACACGTCGCGAGATTGCCCGAATTCATACGATCATTACTGAAAAACAACAAGAAAGTGCTGAATAATTAACACAATGGCACAAACTGAACGAGTACAACGAAGAGAACGGAAAGGTCGCGTGGTAAGCAACAAAATGGATAAAACCATCACGGTTGCTGTAGATCGAAAGGTAAAACACGCGATTTACGGAAAATATATTACAAAGACGACTAAGTACATGGCCCATGATGAAAAGAATGAGGCTAATGAGGGTGACTTGGTACATATCATGTCTACCCGTCCGCTTTCGAAGCGGAAGTCTTGGCGTCTAGTAGACATAATTGAACGAGCAAAATAACTGGATATATTTTAGGATTCTGCAATGGTACAAGCACAAACACAATTAAATGTTGCTGATAACAGCGGCGCTCGTCAGCTAAACTGTATTAAGGTTCTTGGTGACTCAAAGCGCCGATACGCAAGAATAGGTGATATTATTTCCTGCTCAGTAAAAACTGCAATCCCCGGTGGTAATGTTAAAAAGGGGGAAGTAGTAAAGGCTGTAGTTGTAAGAACTAAAAAGGAGATACGTCGCCAAGATGGCAGCTATATTCGGTTTGACGAGAATGCAGCTGTAATTATTAATAAAGAAAGTGAGCCGGTTGGTACACGAATCTTTGGACCGGTAGCTCGCGAACTTCGTGAGCGTAACTACATGCGTATTGTATCACTTGCTCCAGAAGTGCTTTAAAAACGAAATTTATTATGCCACGTACTAAAAACAAGAAAAAGAAATTACACGTTAAAAAAGGTGATGAAGTACAAGTAATCGCCGGTAACGAGAAAGGGAAGGAAGGTCGCATTTTGGCTGTATTTCCTGAAAAAGAACGCGTATTAGTTGAAGGAATCAATATGCGCGTCCATCACGATCAGCCAACCCAGGAAAATCCCCAGGGAGGCCGTATTGAACGAGAAGTAGCAATACATGTATCTAATGTGATGTTGTTAGATCCTGCAACAGGAGAACCTACTCGTATTGGCCGCAAGCGAATTGAGGATGACAGCGGTGGCCGGTGGGTGCGATACGCAAAGAAAAGTGGCGAGATCATTGATAAATAAGAAGGAATTATAGAATGTCAGAAGCAAGACTTTATACAC
>CAYNKF010000168.1:0-5859 GCA_964397705.1 uncultured Balneolaceae bacterium
AAACTGATCTCACAAAAAACTGCGCTGGGTCTAGAAGAGGCGTTTGAAAAAGCTTTTGATGAGCATTTACAGTTTGCACCCTTAGAGACAGACCAAACTACCGACGAGATTACATGCCGGGTATCATTTCCCATCAAGCGCTAGTCAATTGCTTTCACCAACTGATGGATGGATTTGATATTCAGCTCATCCAATTCATGTAATAGCTGACGATTGATTGATTTGACAAGGCCGGGCCCTTCATAAATTAATCCGGTATACATTTGGAGTAGATCAGCCCCGGCTAACAACATTTTAAGTGCTGTGCTAAAATTATCAATACCACCTACGCCGATGATGGGCTTTTGTCCCTTTGTCGCTTCACTGATCCACTCAACAATTTGAATGCTTTTGTTAGCAATTGGCTTGCCGCTTAGTCCGCCTTGTCCAATATTATTGAGCTCCGATTCACTTGTTTGTAATCCCTCACGTGATGATGACGTATTACACGCCACATACCCATGTATGCGATGATTTTCACAAATCTCTAAAAGCTGCAACAG
Source organism: uncultured Balneolaceae bacterium (assembly GCA_964397705.1). Taxonomy (GTDB): domain Bacteria; phylum Bacteroidota; class Rhodothermia; order Balneolales; family Balneolaceae; genus Fodinibius. The sequence goes on from CAYNKF010000168.1 coordinate 543, forward strand.
CTGATCTTTGGTGAGATCAGAAGAGAATTTCACGGTTGTTGGCACAACCCGAGCGTCGTCGCGTATTTTCAGGGCAGAAAGCAGTTCGTCCAAAGCTCGGGGATCTTCAAAAGTTTTGCCCTCTGAGGTATTGGGACACGAAATGTTCACGGTTATATAGTCTGCTACTTTTTTAGCCTCGTTGAAACTCTGAACATAGTCCTCTATTGCTGCATCCCCCATGATTTTGGGGTCATGAGTTTTGGCAATATTAATTCCCAGTGGAATAGAGAGCTCCTTATTTTTTAATCGTTTTACAATAGTCTGAGCACCGTCGTTATTTAATCCCATTCTGTTGATGAGTGCCCGATCTTTGGGCAAACGAAAGGCACGGGGTTTGGGATTGCCGGTATTGGGATTGGCGGTAATGCTGCCTATTTCTACAAAGCCGAATCCAAGCGCCTCCATTATTTCAGGAATTTGCCCATTTTTGTCGAAACCCGCGGCAAGTCCAATAGGATTTCTAAATGTTAATCCCCATATTTGTTGACTTAATTTCGCAGATTGATAATTGTATAAACTCTTTGCCAAGGTTTTCAACATACCACTATCGGACGCTGTTTCAGCAAAGCGATGAATGGTAGAGTGGGCTTGCTCGGCGTCAAGCTTGAATAAAAGTGATTTAACCAACGAATTATAAATCATAATATATGACAAGCGATATTTTGCCTTCGCAAAGTAAAGAGCTTTTTTCTAAGAACGAAATTAAAACGATTAAATTCAGCTTCAATGCGTTTTATCTCTCTACAATCCGTCCAAGAGTATCTCGAGAGTATACCTAAATTTCAATCGCGTGGATCTTCTGCGGCAAATTTTGATCTATCCCGGTTTCGAAGTTTTTGTGAAGCCATAGGTAATCCACAGGAAGAATTTGATTCAATTCATGTTGGAGGCACAAACGGAAAGGGAAGCACCTGCAATATATTGGCTTCTGTGTTGGAAAAGACAGGGCAGAAAGTTGGAGTGTACACGTCTCCCCATATTACGACGTTTAATGAGCGCTTTCGTATCAATGATGATCTTATTACAAAGGATGACCTTCTGCTTTTTTTAAATACGCATGTAGAAGATGTTGAAGAGTATGAATTGACCTATTTTGAGATCAGTACGGCCATTGCCTTTTGGTGGTTTGCACGTTCTAATACGGATATCGCCTGCATAGAGGTGGGGCTGGGCGGCAGGTTAGACGCGACCAATATCATTGATCCGATAGTAAGTGTAATCACCAGTATTTCGCTCGATCATACGGACATTCTTGGGGATAGTATTACTGAAATCTCCCGGGAAAAAGCTGGTATTTTAAAAGTAGGTCGCCCAGTAGTGATAGGGGATCTGCCGAAAGAAGCTCGAAATGAAATCATCAATATTGCCGAACAGAAGGAATGCCCATTATATACTATCGATGATTTGAATCCCGAATACATAGAAGCGGGACATTACCAGTTAACAGTAAATGAACGAACGATTGATATTAGAAGTAATTTAACTTCGCCGATACAGGCTAAAAATATGGCAATCGTCTGGCAAATTTGTTCAGTAATTGGGAACTGGTGCGGAGGAATATCAGAGGAGGACTATCTAAATGGTTTGAAGCAAGTGAATGGAGGCTATGGGAGGTTTGAACGACTTGTTGACGCTAAGCAGTGGTATTTCGACGGTGGACATAACCTGGAAGCTATAAAGGCTTTAAAAGAATCAGTAGAAATGGCAGGAAATATTGAGAATGCAACCTTGGTGCTGTCGTTGATGCGAGATAAAATTCGAGATGAAGTGATGTCAGAATTTTTAGAATTCAAAAATATCTATTATTATGCTTTAGACCTTGAACGGGCGGCAACTTTTGACGATATTAAACAATGGTTGCCAAAGGCAAACCCCTTTCCTGCTTCTGATGAAGATCGAAAAAAAATAATGCAAGACGATTTTGATTCGGAATTAGTAATTTTTTCAGGAAGTTTTTACTTTTATGAAACAGTTCGGGACTGGGTTTCAACTTTTGTTTTAAACCAATAACTCATATCTACCTGAATTTGCTCCCTTTTTACAGCGTAGATCTATTCTCTATAGCTTCTGACAAAAGATTATAGGACCAATTTTATTCATCGTAACCCATTTTCATATTTAAAATAGATAGAAGAAGATTATGTCGGATTACCAAACCGATGGAGTTTCTCTTGAAGAAATAGATACTCTTCAGGAAAAAACAGTTAAGGAACTTCGTTATTTAGCCCGTGAACAGGGATTAAGTTCGATATCAGACTTGCGAAAGCAAGAATTGATTAATCGTATCACACAGTCAGTACGCGACAAGGCAAGAGCTCGAGGAGAGTTGGATGAGGATGGCAATGACCATCGTTCCAATAATAACGGCAGCCGAGATAAATCCGGACAATCCGATAATAATCGAGGTAAGAAAAAGAAGAAAAAAAGTGTCCACGATATCCTGCCCGAATCGGATGCCCCAACGCTTGATGAACGGTTGGCCGAGATTCAGCCTGAATTAGGTCCATACCTGATACAGGAGGGGACGTTGGAGATTTTGCCTGATGGATACGGTTTTCTGCGATCAGTGAATTATAATTACAAGGCTAGTCCTGACGATATTTATGTTTCACCTTCTCAAATTAAACGTTTTCGGCTTAGGCAGGGCGATTGTGTGATTGGCATTATCCGTCCGCCTAAGGTGGGAGAACGATATTTTGCCCTCTTGCGCGTCGACGGGGTTAACGGGAAAATTCCTCACGATATGGATAACCGTGAGGATTTCGAAGATCTCATGCCGATTTATCCAGAGGAACGATTTAAATTGGAGCATAAACCCACAGAATACACAACGCGTTCTCTGGATCTATTTGCGCCCATGGGAAAGGGACAGCGGGGCCTCATTGTGGCTCAACCCAAAACGGGTAAAACAACCATTCTGCGGAATATCGCAAATGCTGTTAATGAGAATAATCCGGAGACGAAGATCATTATTCTGCTGATTGACGAGAGACCCGAAGAAGTAACCGAAATGGAGCGGAATGTAGAAAATGCCGAGGTGGTCGCATCTACGTTTGATGAAAAGCCGGAAAATCATATCGGTCTTTCTGAAATTGTTTTTGAAAAAAGTAAGCGTCTTGTAGAAAGTGGCCACGATGTATTAGTTCTGTTGGATTCTATTACCCGGTTGGCGCGAGCATATAATATATGTCAACCGTCGTCTGGTCGAACAATGTCCGGTGGTATAGATTCAGAGGCACTAAAAGCACCGCGCCAGCTGTTCAGCTCAGCCCGTAATATTGAAAATGGAGGTAGTCTTTCTATTCTTGCTACCGCGCTGGTTCAGACCGGTTCTCGCATGGATGATCTTATTTTTGAAGAGTTTAAAGGCACCGGTAACATGGAGATTGTACTAGACCGGAATCTTTCTGAGCGTAGAATTTATCCTGCAATGGATATCTTTAAAAGTGGTACACGGCGCGAAGAATTGATTGTGCCTGAATCCGAACATGAAAAAGTGGTACTGTTACGACGTTATCTGAATCGTATGAATAGTTTTGAGGCAATGGAATTTGTCCTCGATAAGATGAAGGGGACCAAAGATAACGAAGAGTTTCTGCTCTCCATGAATAAATAACCACTCCTATTCGGGGAGCTGTTTGGCTAATACATATTTTTTGTCGTCATCTTTGAATAGGTGACCTGCTTGTCCATTTCCGGAATGATAGAAAAGTAACAAAGCTTTTTCATCGCAGGCTTGCTGCAGAAGTCGGACTTTCTTCTTCTTGGCTTCAAGGGGATAGATATCTGCCTTTTCCATGGCATATTCATTTAGCTGATATTCCGTTGGCAGTAAATCACCCATGTAGTAGGCTTTTTCTCCGTCACTTTCGAGGATTACAATTTGATGTCCCGGTGTATGTCCACCCGTTTTGACTAACGTAATGCCATTCAAGATTTCTGTAATATCCTCAGATAGAAAGGTAATTCGATTATCACTGACCAACCGGTAAAAATCATCCAGGAGATACCGTTCGCTATATGATAGTTGCTGACCTTCGCTTTGTTCAAGAGCAAAGTCCCACTCTTGTTGGTGAACATAGTATGTGGCATTTGGAAACGTTGGCTGTGTTTTAGCCTCACTATCCGTAAAGGATGAACCTGCGGCGTGATCGTAATGCAAATGTGTTAAGATAACATGGGTAATATCCTCGGGTTTTAGACCGAAGATGCGCAGATTGGTACATACATTAGAAACGTTCGTATAACGGCTGCCGGCATCTAAACCCCATCCAAGTCCGGTATCGAGTAATATATTTTGATCCTGCGACTGTACCAATACGGGATTGACCCCAACCATAACAGAGTTGCTATCATTGGGATCTTTTGGGCTTGAAGCCGAATGGGCAGGTCTTTCAGATCGGTTGATGTGTCCATCTTCGAAAAGCTCAAAGTGCCCTTCGCTTAGGATTTCTACCGTAAAAGAACCTATATCCATGTCGATTAATTATTGAATGCTAATTTCATAAGGAAATAATGTTAATGCATCGCGACGTTTAAGAACTGAAAATTGCTGTTCTACATCTTGCATTTCTTTGGAGAAGAACCAGCTATCGGGTAGCAGTACTTTGGCCTGAGTAGCAGCAGATCCCATCAACAACTCATAAAATGTTTTTTGTTTGGGGAATGTTTCAGTTTTATAATCGCTTATTTCGGCTTTTTCAGCTGCTAAGCTCAGAGCTTTATCGAGACCGCCCAACTCATCCACTAACCCATTTTGATGGGCATCAGCCCCAACCCAAACGCGTCCCTGGGCAAGTTCGTCCATCTGATCGACTTCCATATCGCGACCTTTCGCCGCCTTGGTAATAAAGGTTTGGTAGAAGTTGTCGATATATTGCTGGAATGCTTTCTCCTCAGATGCTGTAAACTCCCGCGTTGGAAGTAACCAGTCGGCATGCTCGTGTGTCTTAACTTCATCAAAGGTGATGCCCAGCTTGTCATTCATTAATTGCTTGGTATTAAATTTTGTACCAAATACACCAATGGACCCTGTAATCGTTGTTGGTTCTGCAACAATGGAATCACCGGCCATGGCTATGTAATACCCGCCGGAAGCGGCAACCCCGCCCATGGAAACGATAACAGGAATATCTTTCTTAGTTTCTTGCAACATGCGCCAGATGGCATCGGATGTGCTGCCGGAACCGCCCGGGCTGTTGATACGCAATACCAATGCTTTAATATTATCATCTTCCCGAATTTCCTCGAGCTGCTTTTCTATAAAATCAACGGT
>CAYNKF010000169.1:0-5713 GCA_964397705.1 uncultured Balneolaceae bacterium
AAATATTTTGCCAGATATTTTTATAACAGTGTGATAAAAAAATGAGCGAAGAAGCTGAGGAACGAGGCATCAAGCTCATCATGGATATGACAATGAACCACTCAGGATCGAACCACTGGTGGATGAATGATCTACCAACGGAAGACTGGGTACATTATCCCAAGAACTATCAGCAAACCAACCACCGACGAACAACATTGCACGATCCTTATGCCTCTGATATCGACAAGAAAGTATTTACCGACGGGTGGTTTGTTAAGTCGATGCCGGACCTAAACCAAGATAATCCCCTGCTGGCTGATTATCTAATTTACAACAGCCTGTGGTGGATTGAATATGCCGGACTCGACGGTATCCGTCACGATACCCACCCTTATGCCGGAAAGGAGTTTATGGCGGATTGGACCTGCCGCATCATGGAAGAGTATCCAAATTTCAATATCGTTGGTGAAGAATGGGGTGTTGATCCGCTTATTCTTTCAAAATGGCAGCATGGCAGCGATAAGCCTGACAATTTCAACTCTTGCCTGCCCAGCCTGATGGATTTCCCGTTACAAGTATCACTAATTGAGTCTCTGACAGCGGAAGAAAGCTGGGATCAAGGCTTTATTGATGTCTACGAAACACTCACTTTTGATTACGCTTACCCAGATCCGTATAACTTAGTTATCTTTGCCGAAAACCACGACATGGATCGCTTTTATCGACAGGTAAATCAGAATTTTGACCTCTATAAAATGGGTCTAGCCTATATCATGACGATGCGGGGCATTCCACAGTTCTACTACGGTACGGAATTGCTGATGAGTAATGAAAAGCATCATGATCACGGACAAATACGCGAAGATTTCCCGGGCGGATGGGAAAGCGACACCAAAAATGGCTTTACCGGTGAAGGGTTATCTGATAAACAGAAAAAAGCACAGGCATTTGTAAAAAAACTGGTCAACTGGCGTAAAAATAATCCTGTTATCCATAACGGTGAGCTGATGCAATATGCGCCCAAACATGACGGAGTGTATATCTATTTTCGGTATACCGAAGAAAAGTCTGTGATGGTCGCCTTCAATAAAAACGAAAAAGCAAGGTCGTTAGATACAGGCTATTATTACGAACGATTGGAAGGTTTTACCAAAGGAACAGATGTTATTACGGATAAAACCTATACTCTGGATAACCTTAAAATTCCTTCACGGTCGGTATTAATTCTGGAATTAGAATAAATAAGAGCTGTGGCTAACCATAAAATGCCCGCCATTTTGATAATGACGGGCATTTTATATTCGGTATTGGGCTTATCTTACGAGCTCTTTAAATACATCCACAGTAAATGTGAAACATCTTAGCAAATTAATAAAATATTACTCGGCTGCTTCGACAGTCCCCGACTCATTCATTTCCCGAGCGGCTTTATCATCTACGAAAATCATCATCAGTGCCGCAAATGCCATGGCCCCTCCTCCTGCTATCAGGGCAAAAATCGCTTCACCATTAAAAAGATTTCTGAGCATCGTTCCCAAAATACTGGCCGCTACAATCTGAGGAATAACAATAAAAAAGTTAAATAATCCCATATACACCCCCATCTTTTTGGCGGGAATAGCTCCGGAGAGAATCGCATATGGCATCGCGAGAATACTGCCCCAGGCAACACCAATTCCCAACATCGGCAGAATGAGCATCATGGGATCGCTTATTAAATATATACTTGCTAAACTTATTCCTCCAATCAATAATGAAACGGCATGTACAACTTTACGGCTTGTCAGTTTTGCAAAATACGGTAAGGCAAAAGCAATAATGGCGGCAAAACCATTGTATATGGCAAACAGTATCCCAACCCAGTCGGCGCCTTCGTTGTAGAGCACTGATGTGGTATCACTTGTCCCGTATACATGAGAAGTTACCGCCGCAGTGGTATAGATCCACATAGCAAAAAGGGCAAACCAAGAAAAAAACTGTACGGCAGAAAGCTGAACCATGGTCTTAGGCATACTTAAGAAATCAGAGACCACGACTACTAATCCGTGTTCATCTTTACCCAACGACTTTTGCATAAATCCAGCCACAGCCATCACTAATCCAAATACAGACACTCCAACGCTGAATATATATAACTCCTGCTCAAAGTTTGCCCCATAGATATAATAGGTTAATGCGAGTCCAACAGCGATCAAAATGGAACCCACAGTAAATTTACGTTTGGCATTCCCTGTATCAACCTGCCCCTCTTTTGCAGCATCAATAATTGATCCTTCACCGGGTTCATTTTCCGAGTACCGATCAAGCTCCTCAGGAGGGTATTCCTCCGTAGTCCAAACGGTCCATAAGACGGCTCCCAAGAAGGTAGCAGCACCAATATAAAAAGACCACTGTACGGCCGGTGGGATTTCACCGGCGGCTGCAGTATTGGCTAATCCAAACCAGTTAGTCATGATATACGGTAATGCCGAGGCAACTACAGCCCCTGTACCTATAAAGAAGGTCTGCATGGCAAAACCCTTGGTGTGTTGCTCCGCAGGCAGCATATCACCTACGAAAGCGCGAAAAGGCTCCATGGAAATATTAATGGAAGCATCCATTATCCAGAGCATACCGGCCGCCACCCAGAGAACAGGCGAATTGGGCATGATGATTAAAGCCAGTGATGCAAAAATAGCTCCGAATAAGAAATATGGTCTTCGCCTTCCGAGACTATTCCAGGTTCGATCACTCAGGTGACCAATAATTGGCTGCACCACCAACCCGGTGACGGGTGCAGCAATCCAGAGGATGGGTATATCATCAACACTGGCACCAAGGGTTTCAAAAATTCGACTTACGTTTGCATTTTGGAGAGCAAAACCAAATTGGATGCCCAAAAATCCAAAGCTCATATTCCATATTTCCCAGAAACTTAGCCTTGGCTTTTCACTTTTCTTATTCATAGCGTCACTTTTTGGGTGTCAGATTAGAATATTTGAAATTGAAATCACTTTTCAAGCACCAAATAACTATGAGCCTCTAGCGTAACTCCCTCACTATCGACCGTCATATCTTTTCCGCCAAACACATCGGTATAACTTGTGGTATTCTCAATATTTGGAAAGGATATATCCTGCTCGGTATCTTCCAAATTAAGGATAACAAAGACTTCATGATCACCCTTTAGCCGTTTATAAGCGTATGTTTGTCCTGAGGATTCGGTAGGTACAGCAACAAATTCACCGCCGTACTGGCCATTCCAAAGAGCCTCGTTGCGATCTTTGAGCTCAAATAAAGTACGATAGAAATCCTCGTATTCATAACCATCCCAATTAATGGTATCTTTTTTAAAAAACTCAAGGCGCTTATCGAGCCCGGTCTCCTGTCCACTATATACCAGCGGCATGCCATCAATAGTTGCTGCCATCACAGCAAAGTTTTCAAAATTATCCCCAAACAGTTCTTCGTCGGTTCCATTCCATGAGTTTTCATCGTGATTGGAAGTAAAATATAGTCGATATGCATGATCTGGGAAGGTCGTATCTTGTTTGCCCATATACTTGGTAATATCATGAACTGGAGCATCTCCTTTGGCAACATCAGTTGTCAGATGAAAGTACTCCCAAGTGTAGGTCGCATCAAACCAGGGGTGCATATCGGGCGTATTCCATTCGGCCAACCAGAAGAAATCTTCTTTAGACTTATTAACCTCGGGAATAGCCTTTTTCCAGAAAGCCAGTGGAATGTCGTGTCCGGCATGGTCTACGCGATATCCATCAATATTTGTTTCCTCGATCCAATACTTCATTTTCTTAATCATATCGTTCCATAGCTCCTTGTTTTCATAATTGAGCTGAGCAATATCAGTCCAGTCGGCTTCATACGTAATTGCCCCAGTAGAATCTTTCATATAGTACTCAGGGTGTTCCTCAACCCATGGGTGATCCCAAGCCGTGTGATTAGGTACCCAATCCAAAAAGAGTTTCATGTCATTTTCGTGGGTCGCCTCTACCAGATCCTTAAAATCTTCCATAGTCCCAAAGTTAGGATTAACAGCCGTATAATCCTGAATGGAGTAATAGCTTCCCAACTCTCCTTTACGCTTTTCTTCCCCAATAGGATGAATAGGCATCAACCATAAGATATCAACCCCCATTTCTTTTAGTCGGGGAATATGTTCTTCGAAGGCTTTGAATGTCCCCTCTTCGGTGTACTGGCGGATATTAACCTCATACATATTGGCACTTTTCGACCATTCGGGGTGCTCAATATGTGTTTGCTGATCAGGTTTTTGCTCGGCGGTATTATTATTGCTACATCCCAGCGTTAGTACTGAAACGGAAATCAACAATAATAATGAGAGTATCCTCGTAGATAATGGAAATTTATTCTTCATGATATTAGTAACTAATTGATCGTTAATTAGGTGTCTATTATTGACGGAGTTCAGGCATGGAAACTACTTCTTCATTTCCAGGCGAAACCGTAAGTTCTTTTCCATAAATATTTACTGAAGATTCATTACCCTCTTCACAACTCACAATAACTTGATCTGACTCAACGCGGATATTCAGTCGATTGCCCCTTAACAAAATTTTAAAGGAATATGCACTCCATTCTTCCGGCAACGATGGATTAAAATAGAGCTCTCCGTCCTTGGCCCGCTTCCCGGCAAAACCCTCTACAATAGACATCCACGTACCCGCCATACTGGTAATGTGTAATCCCTGGTGTACCTCATCGTTATAATCATCGAGATCGAGGCGTGCGGTCCGCAAATATAGCTGATAGGCCCTATCACTATAACCAAGCTTTGAAGCAATTATAGCGTGAATACATGGCGAAAGAGAGGATTCATGAACTGTACGGGGCTCGTAAAAATCAAAGTTGCGTCGTATGGTATCTTCATCAAAATGATCCTCGAAAAAATATAATCCCTGAACTACGTCGCCCTGTTTAATAAAGCACGATCGCAAAATGCGATCCCAAGACCAATACTGATTAAGGGGGCGCTCGCTCTTGTCAAGATCACCGGCTGTTCGCTGCTCTTTGTCAAGGTAGTTATCTTGCTGCAAAAAGATACCCAAATCCTCATCTTCGGGCAGATAAACGCGATCTAAAATATCTTTCCAACGTTCAGTTTCTGCGTCTCTAAAAGAGGTTTTCTTTCGGATTTCCTCAAACCTTTTGGGAGATTCTTTGCGCACTTTTTCAATGACGTCCATTGTATAACGCATACACCAGCAAGCAATATACGAGGTGTACCAGTTATTATTAATATTGTTTTCGTACTCGTTAGGTCCGGTAACGCCGAGCATTACAAATTTTTGGCGCTTTTCTGAAAAGTTAAACCGCTGGCTCCAGAATCTGGAAATAGCAAGCAATACTTCAAGCCCTGCTTCTCTAAGGTAAGAGTCGTCACCGGTATGACGAATATAATTATAGATTGCATATGCAATGGCACCGTTACGGTGAACTTCCTCAAATGTAATTTCCCATTCATTATGGCATTCTTCACCGTTCATCGTCACCATTGGATACAGGGCGGCTCCGTCTGTAAAGCCAAGCTTTTCGGCATTTTCTATCGCTTTAGGCAAATGCCGGTAGCGATACCATAATAGTTGTCGCGCTACCTTATCGGGCGCAGTATTCAGATAAAATGGCAGACAATATGCTTCAGTATCCCAATAGGTACAACCGCCATATTTTTCACCGGTAAATCCTTTGGGACCAATATTCAAGCGTTCAT
>CAYNKF010000170.1:0-5678 GCA_964397705.1 uncultured Balneolaceae bacterium
TGGATATGTAGCAATTTTGGGGAAACCCAATGCCGGTAAATCCACATTGATGAACCGCCTGTTGGGTAACAAGATTTCGATTACCACGCACAAACCACAGACTACACGTCATCAAATTATCGGGATTCACTCCGAAGAAGATATGCAGATTATTTTTTTGGATACCCCCGGTGTCATCGACCCAAAATACGAGCTCCAGAAAGCGATGATGAAAACAGTAGATCGGGCACGGACTGACGCCGATATCCTATTATTAATTGTTGATGTAAAGGATCACAATATCCCGGGACGTATTTACAAAATGTTCTCCTCCATGAAGAACAAACAGATATTTCTGATCATTAATAAAATTGACAAAGTCACTGATCAAGAAGCTGAAGGAGTTGCTCGTAAAATTGAGGATGAATTTGATTTTGATGACACCTTTTTTGTCTCGGCCCTTAATGGCAAGGGCCTGCAAAATCTCATGGACCACATCAAGGACAATATTAAACCGGGACCTCCTTTCTACCCCAAGGATATGCTAAGCGAACAGCCGGTTCGATTTTTTGTAGCCGAAATGGTTCGCGAGCAGTTGTTCTTGCTTTATCACCAAGAGATACCGTACTCCTCTACTATAGATATTGTACAGTATGATGAACGCGACGACCTTGACTATATCAGCGCCGATATTATTGTGAATCGCAATTCGCAAAAAGGCATACTGATTGGCAAAGGAGGAAAGGCCATTAAAAAGCTCGGGAAAAATGCACGAGAGGTAATAGAGGATTTTGTAGGCAAAAAAATATACCTGGATCTTCATGTAAAAGTGCGCGAAAAGTGGCGCGAAGATCCCAGCCGTGTTCGGCATTACGGGTATTGATCAATACCTAAAATGCCATCCAGAATAGCCGTTGAAATAATATCTACTACCATGTCTTATTTTTTAAAAATATCATTCCTGTTTTTTACCGTATTAACCCTATCTCTTTCTTCTCCGGCATTTGCTCAAGACTCTGGCGTACTCGCTACAAAGAAAGATTCTCTTCGCGGTTCAATCACCGCCGAACGCGGCTGGTGGGATGTGATCTATTACGATCTAAATGTTACAATCCAGCCGGAGGACTCTTCCATAACTGGATATAACAATATCACCTATCGCGTTACCAAAGAACCAAAGCGTATGCAGATTGACCTCCAAGATCCACTTACCATCGACCAGATAACACAAAACGGTCAATCACTTAGCTATAATCAGGTAAAAAACAGTTATGCCTATATGGTAGATATGCCCGACAACCTATCAAAAGATTCGCTTTATACTATCTCGGTTTATTATCAGGGCAAGCCGAAAGTAGCTGAAAACGCGCCCTGGGATGGTGGATTTGTCTGGGCACAGGATTCACTCGGCCATCAATGGATTGCAACGGCCAACCAGGGGCTGGGAGCCAGCATCTGGTGGCCCACCAAAGATCACCAATCCGCAGAACCCGATAGTATGAGCATTAATATCACCGTACCCAGTAAAATTAAAAATGTCTCAAACGGACGCCTTCGAGATACCACCCGGCACAGTAATGGCATGACTACCTGGAGTTGGTTCGTATCCAATCCTATAAACAATTACAATATATCCGTAAATGCCGGTAACTACGTGAATTTTAAAGATACTTATAAGGGTAAGAACGGCTACCTCGATCTAAGCTATTGGGTATTAGAACACAACCTGCAAAAAGCAAAACAACAATTTCAGCAGGTTAAACCAATGATGCAGTGCTTTGAGGATTGGTTTGGCCCGTATCCTTTCTATGAAGACAGCTTTAAATTAGTGGAAACCCCTCACCTGGGAATGGAGCACCAAAGTGCCGTGGCTTATGGCAATAACTATCAACGTGGATACAAAGGGACTGACCTTTCCGGTACCGGATGGGGGCTCAAATGGGATTTTATCATCATTCACGAAGCAGCCCACGAGTGGTGGGGCAATAACATTACCACCAAAGATGTGGCCGATATGTGGGTGCACGAAGGCTTTACCAGTTATGCCGAGTCTATTTATACCGAATGCCGGTTTGGACAAAAAGCGGCTGCCGAATACAGCCGTGGATTACGAGATCGTATTGAGAACAAAAATCCTATGACCGGAAAGTATGATTTAAATAATGAAGGTTCCGGAGATATGTACTACAAGGGACACAATATGCTACACATGATTCGTCAGATTGTAGATAATGACTCAACCTGGAAAAGTATTCTCCGTGGTATCCAAAAAGAATTTCACCATCAAATTGTGACTGCCGACCAAATCGAGCGCTATATCATCGAACAATCCAGCAAGGATCTCGATGATGTTTTCGATCAGTACGTACATTATGCTGACATTCCAACCTTCCAATATTATATCAAAAATGATGTGCTGTATTACCGGTGGAAAGCCGATGTCAATCATTTTGACATGCCCCTTAAAGTCACTTTAACCGATGGCGGCTATACATTTATATACCCCTCATCAGATCGATGGAAGCGGAGTAATCTTGCCTTAAAAAATAGCGGCGATTTTAACATCGATAAGGATTTTTATGTAAATGTGGATTCGGTATCCGTACGCTAAATTGATACTTGTATCAAAACTGATAATCGATTATGTTATTATTTGAAATTTAAAAACTAAGATATGAAACGAATCAAAAAACATATTTGTCGTCTCTGTTGTATGTGCATGTGTATGCCGCACCTGCAACCGGAGGACTGATTCGTTTTACTATTGTGAAACAGATTCAAAGCCCTTCGGCAGATCCCGAAGGGCTTTTTTAGTTTCTGTACGATTGTTCTTTTGATTTAGTGAGCACTCTTATCCAGAAAAGCTGAGGGATCAGGCCCGAAGACGCTTTGGCAACCGTCCCGCATTTAACAATGCGGGAAAAAGGTGCCACTTCCTGCTCCGGTTTACGGGGAAAGATGAGAGAACAGGCCCATACTCATGGTGAGTATGAACAAGCCTCTTCTGAGATCTTTACCCCAACGGTGCAAGATCCTGGAAGAGGCTTTTTTGTTTGAAATAGGAATTTAATTACAAAATCACATAACCATAAATAACGAACACCATGAGTACTAACGGAAAAGATGAACGCAATCTAAAATTTGAAACACTGCAACTCCATGCCGGCCAGGAACCCGATCCTACGACCGGGTCACGCGCCGTTCCTATTTATCAAACCACCTCATACGAGTTTGATGATACCGATCACGCAGCTGATCTATTCGGCCTAAAAGAATTCGGTAATATTTATACCCGGATTATGAATCCCACCAGCGATGTCTTTGAAAAAAGAATTGCAGCACTGGAAGGGGGTGCAGCAGCCGTTGCTACAGCTTCAGGACAATCGGCCCAATTTATGACCATCGCTACGATCGCCCAAGCCGGTGACAATATTGTTTCCACCAGCTTCTTGTATGGAGGTACCTATAATCAATTTAAAGTTACCCTTCCGAGGCTGGGTATTGATGTCAACTTTGTGGAAGATGACAAAATAGAAAGTTACGCTGCAGAAATAGATGAGAACACGAAAGCTATTTATGTGGAATCGATTGGTAATCCCCGCGGCAATGTACCGGATTTTGAAGGACTTTCGGCCCTCGCTCAAAAACACGGCATTCCCCTTATTGTAGACAATACTTTTGGTGCAGGGGGATCTATAGTGCGCCCCATTGAACATGGAGCAAATATTGTTACCGAGTCAGCTACAAAATGGATTGGAGGACATGGAACCAGCATTGGCGGCGTTATTGTCGATGCCGGCAACTTTAACTGGGGCAACGGCAATTTTCCGGTCTTTACGGAACCTTCTCCTGCTTATCACGGCCTTAATTTCTGGGAAACATTTGGTCCCGATAGTCCCTTTGGAAACATTGCTTTTGCTATTCGCGCCCGTGTGGAGGCATTACGTGATTTCGGATCTGCTCCTTCACCATTCAACAGCTTCTTATTGTTACAAGGCCTTGAAACTCTTTCACTGCGTACTGAACGTCACTGCGAAAATGCGCTTGCGTTAGCCAAGTGGCTCCGCAACCAAGAGGTCGTGGATTGGGTAAACTATACCGGACTCGAAGATCACCCCTATCACGAACGCGCAAAGAAATATCTGAATAAAGGTAAATTTGGAGCTGTCTTGACCTTCGGCGTCAAAGGCGGATTTGATTCTGCCAGAACCTTCATCGAAAACGTTGAGGTAGCCAGTCACTTGGCCAATGTAGGAGATGCCAAAACGCTGGTTATTCATCCCGCATCTACTACCCATCAACAGCTTAGCACAGAAGAACAAGCATCCAGTGGGGTTGAACCGGATCTTATTCGCGTCTCGGTTGGCATCGAACATATCGATGATATTAAAGAAGACTTTGAAATCGCATTCAATAAAATCACGCAACCTGCATAACTAATATTCCATCGGATGGCAGATTGAGCCATCCGATGGGTTATTAAATAATAACAGGATGACATTTTATTTATGAGCAACAAGCAATTACATACTTTTGAAAAACCTTTTGTTACTGAGGGCGGAGCTCCCATTCCTGATTCGACTATAGCATATCAAACGTGGGGTGAACTGAATGCTGAACGTGACAATGTTATTCTGATATGTCACGCACTTACCGGGAATACTTCCGCAGATATATGGTTCGAAGGAATATTCGGCCCTAACCAAGCCCTCAATCCGGAGGAGTATTTTATTATTTGTCCCAATGTATTGGGTAGTTGCTATGGGTCAAGCGGACCCGCCTCCACCAATCCCAAAACCGGAAAACCGTACCGGGCTGATTTCCCAAAAGTTACTATTCGAGATATCGTTAGACTACAGCAGCAACTGTTCGACGAACTCGGTATTACCGGCATCGAGTTGGTTATCGGCGGATCAATGGGTGGCATGCAAGCGCTGGAGTGGTCCATTACAGATGATCGTCCGCAATCAGCCGTACTTATTGGAATGGGTGAAAAGCATCGGCCCTGGGCAATTGGGATCAGCCATACTCAGCGACAGGCTATTTACAATGATCCTAACTGGGATGACGGATTTTATTCTAAAGAAAATCCTCCCAAGAAAGGGTTGGCACTGGCACGTATGATTGCAATGAACAGTTACCGACATCCTTCTGATTTTGATAACAAATTCGGGCGAAGAAAACAGGACGGACAATCCCAATATGAGGTAGAATCGTATCTCAACTATCAAGGAGAAAAGCTCATCGATCGTTTTGATGCGGTCTCTTATATACGTCTTACCCAGGCCATGGACTCTCATGATATCAGACGAAGTCGACCCCGAATTCGAGAAATACTTTCCGCAATGACCATCCCAATCATTGTGGTCGGGATAGATAGTGACATGCTTTATCCCGCTGAGGAATGCAGGGAATTGGCTGACCTATTGCCGAACGGACGTTACGAGGAGATTTCTTCTCCACATGGCCATGATGCTTTCTTAATCGAGTTTAGACAATTAAATCACATTGTAAAATCAATACAAACAGATCTATCTGAACAATCAGTTTAAATGAAAATGTCATACAGAAAAATACATACTCTTAAATTCGGTGGTTCTTCATTACAGAATTCAAGCCTGATCCGGCAATCAGTCGAAATTATAAGTGAAAGAATGCAGAAAGCAGATCCTGTTATAGTCGTATCAGCCATTGGTGGC
>CAYNKF010000171.1:0-5644 GCA_964397705.1 uncultured Balneolaceae bacterium
GGATAATAGGTTATAGACTTCCAGTCGTATTTGGGGTTCAGCATCTTCAAAGATGGATGTTATTTCGCGGTATTTGGCATTGAAAAAGGTATCAAAAAGCAAGTTGGAGGAAGTCTGTCGTTGCGCTTGCTGAATTTTTTCCAAAGCCGATAAAATTTGATTTCGTGCTCGCTTTGGATTGTTCAAAAACTGATCTATTCCCTGCCGGTGATATTGATAAAGGGCAGAACGGAATGGCTCGAAATTGGTTTGTAGAAGATTGGAAAGTAATTGGGTTCTGTTACGTTGGTTGCTGCTGCGCGACCATCCTATAGCAGGAGTGGTTTGTGCAAGGGATACTATGTTTTGTGCCCGTTGATAGTATTCTGTACCACCCAGTTCTTCGAAGGTGTCAAAGTCATATCCCAAAACAGTATAAACGTAGAAGTCTAGGAGACTGGTGAGCGGGTCAAACTGCAGTTCGTCGTGCAGGAAGGTACGGTTGGGCGTATATTCAAAATTCCATTTCTCATCATTAAACAGGAAAATGACGGTATTGCGAGTGGTATTATAGATCGGACGTTGAGATCTGACAATAATTTGCGCTTCAAAATTGTAGTTCTCTACGGATAATAAATTTATCTGCAAAGACATTTTGATGCGCTCATTCTCGTTGAAGTTTTTGCTTGTCCACTCATGTTGATTGATATAGGCCTCAATTTGCTGAGGGAGATTATCAAGATAGTTCAGCGAAGTGCTGCTCAATTGACTTCGATCAATGGTAACATTCGCATCAATATCCTGTGCAAACAATTGCCGAGAACCACCCGCTGTTAGGAGAATTCCCAACAAAATTCCAGTAAACCAATTTAAAGAGGAAAAATTCATTTTGAATTTATAGATTACTTAAAATCATCAGAGAGACTATATGTTATATGATACGAAAGGTAATACATTTACACAGGTATAGAGTTATATTATTTACTGCTTGTTTGATTTTTATTATGGGAGTTTGCTCATCGGTGCAAGCTCAAGCAGTAATAGGAGCAAGAGAGTTAGCGGTTGGACAAGCAACATCCGCTTTACAAGGCACAGATTGGTCCATGTTTGGTAATCCTGCACTGATGTCGGAGGATGAACACTCGGTGTCGTTTTTTGGAGTTCGCTATTTTGGGTTTTCCGATATAACAGATATGGCCTTTGCGGGATCTTATTCCACAAACTTTGGAGTTTTGGGAGTTGGGGCCCATCGGTATGGAGATGATCGTTTTAATGAGAACAGGCTGCGGCTGGGATACAAAAATTCTTTTGCCGGATTCCATTTTGGGGCTATTTTCAATTATAGCCACGTTGCATTTGGGGGTGGGTACGGGTCGGCAGGTGCGCTGGGCGTTGATGCGGGTCTGGCAGCTCCTATTATATCTGATTTATGGATTGGAGCCAAGGCCACGAATATTAATCAGCCGGAGTATGGATCCAAAAATAATGAAAAGTTGCCTCGAGAGTTGAGTATCGGGTTATCATATCAATTGTCCGATATTGCTTTGTTTACCAGCGATGTAGTCAAGGATGTGAAATTTCCTATTTCGTATCGCGGTGGAATAGAGGCAGTAATTATCAAAAATTTATTGGTACGTGCAGGCGTTACTGTTGAACCCCTCACTTTTGCGGGAGGATTTGGTTACAGCGGTGATTTTTGGGCTGTGAATATTGCCGTTCAGCGTCATGAAAATAGAGTGCTGGGATATAATCCTGCCATCGATTTTAAAATTACCTGGTGATGCGCAGTATTCCACTAATCATATTGGGACTTTTTGTAATGCCGGTAGCCCTGCTGGCACAGCAGCAGGATACTACCCGATTGGAGGTACAGGATGACCTGGAAGATGCCATTGAAAACTTTGATCCCGGGGATACAGACTTTAACAGTGAACAGATAACTCAGTTTCTACAGGAACTGGCAGAAAATCCCATTAATATTAATAATGCCACCGTAAATGCGTTGCTCAAGATACCGGGACTAAATCTTAAGCTTGTCCGCGGCATTATCGAATATCGATCCGATGTAAAACCATTTGAAACCATTGAGGAATTGGATGAAGTATCGGGCATCGGACGGGTAACGCTTGAACAGGTGCGACCCTACGTAACGGTGGGGAGCGGACTCGAGTTGGGGAAGACACTCTATACCAATCCGCGCTACTGGACATCCGGAGGTGAGTTCCAGGTGTTTTCGCGTTTTCAGCGTGACCTGCAGGAGGGAAGGGGATATCAGCAGCTCCCTCAGGAAGGAGGATATATTGGCAATCCCATCAAATATTATCAGCGTATGGGATATCAGAGTGATCACCTTTCAGTAAATTTGACGCAAGAGAAAGATCCTGGAGAAGAGCTTGTAGGACCTCTTCAATTTGATCACCGCACCTGGCACGTGGCGCTTGAGAATAATGGTCACTTGCAGATGTTGGTGGGTGGAGATTATAGCCTGGGTTTTGGCCAGGGATTGGTACTTTGGAGCGGAGCTGCTTTTGGGAAAGGCAGTAATGTTGTAGGAGCTGTGAGTCGCAACGGTCGAGGCATTAAGCCTTATACTTCAGCACAGGAAACTAACTACTTTCGAGGTGCTGCCGTGACCTACGGCGGGAAACTCCAGTTTACAGGTTTCTACTCCGACAGGAAGCGAAGTGCGAATGAAATAAGTCCGGATACTACTCGCTTTCCCGGGACGGATGGATATCATCGCACGGAACATGAATTTCTTCAGAAAGACAATTTGCAACAGACGTTATACGGTGGACATATTCAGTTTGAGCTACCTTTTGGTATTATTGGTGCTACCGGCTACCAAACAATATTCGATCAGTTTATCGTAGCCAGTAATCAAACCTATGCACAGTACGATTTTGAGGGTACTTCCAATTATACCTACGGCTTGGATTACACTTTTTTGGCCGGACCTGCGGTTATTTTTGGTGAGATAGCCCAAAGTGAAAATGGAGGCTATGGCTTGATTGCCGGCGTTGAAAGTAATCTTGGTGACGACACATATATTACAGTGGCATATCGTAAGTATCAGAAAGAATTTCAATCTATTTTAGGGAATGGCTTTGGAGAGGTTTCCGGTCAGCCCAAAAATGAAGAGGGTATCTATTTGGGGATGCGCCATGTTATTGGCGAAAAAGTTACGCTTAGTGCATATATCGATCAGTTTCGATTTCCAAGCGCTCGATTTGGTACTAATCAATCAACACAGGGATTTGATTGGCTGGGAAAGACAGAGATAGAATTGACCGATAATCTTGATTTTTATGTTCAACTGCGCAGCGAAATTGAGGATGATGAATATGAGGTATTGGATTCTTTCGGCCGAAGTCAGCGCAGGCTGGGTAGTGCGCAACGCAGCAGTTTTCGGGCGAATCTGGAGTATTGGGTAAATAAAAACGTGCGTCTGCGTACAAGGGGTGAGCTGGTCCGGAGCCGCCAAGCCGGGGAAGAATGGGAGCGTGGTTATTTGCTGTATCAGGATTTGCGATTGCGAATCAATGATGAGTTCAGTCTAGATACCCGGCTTTCCATGTTCGATACTGAAAGTTTTGCGACACGCGTCTACCAGTTCGAAAATGATCTGCTGTACGTGTTTTCCAGTCAGGCTTTTTTTGATCAGGGACAGCGAATGTATGTATTATTGAATTACGAGCCGTTCGATTTTCTGGAGCTTTGGGCCAAATTTGGAATGACCGTATATGAAGATACACAGGTTATTGGCAGTGGGCTGAATCAGATTGAAGGAGACCAGCGCAGTGAGGTCGGAATTCAGGCACGAGTGCGGTTTTAGGGAAACTTTTAATACTGGTGATTAAGTGACTAGGTTATTGAGTGACGGAGTAAGAGTGGATGATGATTTTTAATGTTTGATGTTGAAGGTTGAATGTTAGATAAAATCTTAAACTGTCTTTCCGAACGAAGTGAGAAATCTTTGTTATTTGGTTTACAGGTTTCAGTTTATAATGATAATCTGGAGATTTTAAGTGTATCGGGGGATGATCAATTTGTCCTTCACAGGTTTTGAACAACTTTTAGCTCCGAAGGATTTATCCTATTATATGGTAACTTTCTCATTTTTTCGGGATTAGAACTCCCTCAAAGCTGTTGTGGCTCCTCCTTCAAACCTGTAGTTATGAGAGATTTATACTCTCGAGAATCTGATAATCTACGTAGCGGGAGAGGGGGCGTTATCCAGTGAGAAAGAAATGAAGGTGACTACCACAAAAAGCTTTAATTTGCGATAGCATATCCGCAGAGTTCTTATATCTTATATAGGCTTATTAGGATTATCAATTTCAGTAATTGACAGCAGCGTTTATGAGTTTTGATATTATCATCATATTAGTGGTACTGGTGCTCACTTTTGTGGCACTTGCCATCGATTTATGGAGCCCTGATGCTGTTTTATTGACTGGGCTGGCAATTGTTACGGTCAGCGGTGCATTAAGTCTGGAGGAGGCTTTCCTGGGATTTGGCAATACAACGCTGTTGGCATTGGGAAGTTTATATGTAATTGGAGCTGCACTGCGTGAAAGTGGGGCGCTGGACAGGGCCAGTAACTTTATTTTGGGGGAGGAAACCAGAAGTGTGCAACGAATTCTGTTGCGGTTATGCCCCAGCGTATCGGTATACTCAGCCTTTCTGAATAATACGCCCATTGTGGCTATGGGGATACCGGCGATACGAAGCTGGGCAAAGAAACATCACATTCCTGTATCAAAACTTCTGATGCCCCTTTCGTATGCTGCAATTTTAGGGGGGCTTTGTACATTAATTGGTACCAGCACAAACCTGATTACTCATGGGTTATTAGAAAGTCATGGTTTTAGGGGATTTTCATTTTTTGAATTGGCATGGGTAGGCGTCCCCTGTGCTATTGTGGGATTGGTGTATTTAGTGGTTGTTTCACCGAAACTTACCCCTGCCCGGCGCGATATCCGTTACGAAGAAGAACAAATCAGAAAACTGCTGGTGGAATTGGAAATAATGGATGGAGCGGATGTAGTGGATGAAACGGTTTCAGATGCGGGATTATCAACTATTTCAGGTTTTTACTTGTCACGGATAAATCGAGGTGACCATGAAATTGCTCCTGTCCCGGATGATGAAAAGCTACGTGCCGGTGATCATCTTTTTTATGCTGCACAAGGAGGGATTGCTGCAAAAACGCCTGAACTCGAAGGATATTCGGGGCTTAAATTGGCTTATCAGCCACCACGGACCATTAGACGAAATGAAAAAGATCGTGAGCTCCACCAGGTTGTCGTAAAAGAGGGATCGCGTCTGGTGGGAGCAACTGTGGGGGAAGCACACCTTTTGGAACGTTTCGGAGCTGCTGTGACCGGTGTTCGTCGGCGGGGTAAGCGGATTGATCAACCCCTTGGAAAATTTGTATTACATCCCGGAGATGTTCTTCTACTGGATACCGGTCGCGGTTTCCGGGGAGCACACGAAGATACCGAGGATTTCTTCTTAACCAGTGAGGCTGGTGGAGAAGCCCCCGGAGATCCTGACGAAATAATTGAGGAGCGACCGGGCGGGAAAGACTTATATATTTCGGTAGCAGTATTATTTGGCGTGATTGGCTTGGTTGCAGGCGGCGTGCTTCATATCGCATTGG
>CAYNKF010000172.1:0-5579 GCA_964397705.1 uncultured Balneolaceae bacterium
GCGTTAAGTTACCACCGAGATTCCAGCCGAAGTTGTCGGTATTGATAACCTCAGCATTCAGCTCAAATTCAAACCCTTGGTTATAGAGTTCACCAGAATTTTGTACCTGTGAGTTATGTCCTGTAGTACGAGAAAGTGGTACGTCAAAAAGCAGGTCACGACTGTCCTTGCGGAAGAAGGTCGCAGAACCGCTTATACGTTCGAACACTTCAAACTCAAGCGCAATATCCAGCGAGTTGGCTTTCTCCCAAGTCAAGTCGGGGTTACCAAGCTGCGTAGGCTGTATATTTGGCTGGTCGTTATAGCTTCCAAAACCTACCAGCGTTTGATAGCTGTTCAAGTCAATAGAAGCGTTACCTGTCAGTCCATACGAAGTACGCAACTTCAGGAAGTCTAACCAATTGATATCCTGAAGAAATTCCTCTTCAGATAAGATATAACCAACACCTAAAGACCAGAATGTCCCCCATCGTTTTTCCTCAGAAAAACGAGAGTTTCCTTCCTGACGAAGACTGGCATCAACTATTACTTTATCATTGAAGTCATAGTTTACAAGTCCAGTAAATGATTGTACTGACCAATCTCTTGTTGTGCCCAATGCCCCTTGCGGAGTTGCAGTAGTGCTCAGGTTAGTGAGACCATCTGCGGCAATACCTTGTCCCCAAGCATCAAAATATCGGGCTTGGTTTTTCTGGCTTTCAGAAACCAATCGAATATCAAATGTATGATTTTCAATTGGCTGGAATACATAATTCAAGGTATTTCTCCAGACATAGTTGAAGTTTCGGTTATCAATATCATTAACCAAACCTCTTACGTCTTCAGCGTCACCATAAAATGGATTGTCATAATACTTCTCCTCGGTCATAATATAGTCCAAGGCAAAGTTCGTATTGAATGAGAGGTTTTCCATAATCTGAATGTTCAGATTAGTGTTGTTCAATACACGCGTATTACGCTTGCGGTCTATGTCGTTGTTCTGTACATAGACAGGGTTAAAAATATTGGTTCCACCTGGCTGGAAGATATTCGCACCAATAGCTCCTGTATTAGGAGTACCATCTTCGTTAAAAGCAGGACCTGTTGGTGGCATAAAGAACTCAGCCAATACCGGGCTACCGAAGTAACCGGCACCTTCAAGGATACCGTCCTGTTCTACAAACGATCCGGTAAAGGAGTTGTCCAAAGTTACTCGATCATCCAGTTTGTGAGAGATATTCAATTTTCCAGAATAACGCTGAAGTTCTGAACCAATCTGTGCACCTTCTTGGTCAAAAAAGTTACCAGAGGCATAAAAAGTTGTCCGCTCGTTTCCGCCTCGTGCAGAAAGAGTGTATTCTTGGTGAATGGCGTCCTCATTGGTTACTACATTACTCCAATCAGTACCATTTCCTTGGCCATCCCAGCCTGAACTTCCGTCGCCATAGCTAAGGGCCTGTCCGCCGACAAAGTTATTGTAAGAGTCGACGAAAAGTCTGTCCCATTCCTCAACACCCATTGCTCCGGGTCCATCTACGGCACGGTTGCTAAAACCACGCTGTACATTAACAGAATAGGTTACATCACCTGCCGAACCGCTTTTGGTCTGAATAACGATTACCCCGTTAGATCCACGCGCACCATAGGGAGCCGTAGAAGCAGCATCCTTCAATACTGTTATAGATGCAATATCAGATGGGCTTAAGCTCGAAAGAACACCCAATGAACTTGTAGCAGGATCATCAAAAGCCGTGTTTTGGCCACTAACAACAGGCACGCCATCAATCACATATAATGGTGAAGTGCCGGCATTAATGGAACTAATACCACGAATACGTACTTCTTGTACCGCACCGGGCGTACCCGTTGAGGCAGAAATATTGGCACCGGTAATATTACCTTCTAGTGCCTGATCAATAGATGTAACCGGGGCAGCTTCAATATCATCGGTACTTACCTGACCGACCGATCCTGTAAAGTTTCGTTTTGAATACTGGCCATAACCAGTAACAACGATATCGCCTAATTCGGCAACATCGGTTTCCATTTCAACATCAATGGTTGTTCGACCGTTGATTGGAATTTCTTGTCGTACATAACCGACAAAGGAGAACGTTAAAACACCATCGGATGGCGCTTCAAGTTCATACGTACCGTCAGGAGCCGTTGCGGTTCCCCGGTTTGTGCCTTGCAGCATAACTGTAACTCCCGGTAGCGGTTCGCCATCAGCAGCATCCACAACGGTACCAGAAACGGTAACGTCCTGTGCCACTGCCGAAGAGACAAACAGAAAACCGAAAGCACATACTAATAGAGATAGTACCTTCAACTTCATAATTAGATAGTTTTAGATTAGATGATTAGCCCTCAAATGCCGCCATCACAATAACTTAAAAAGTTCAGCCATTGTAGAAAGAACAACATCGGAAGGAGTTTTAAGTGTTAAGATGCATTGATGGATCAACACATCTTAATTTCTTGTTGGAATTTGTTTAAAAGAGCAACCTTTGAAATTAATAGCCTAAATACCAAACGTTTAAATATATTTTCTGTAAATTCGTATTGTCTTAAAGAAATGTAATCTACTAACACTATACTTTTTAACGTTAATAATTCCCCGACTACTTATCAACTAAAAATTTTGTGATTCTTATCACTGTTAGTAAGTTGAATTAATAATATTGATAGCATGTTTAAAAAGTTAAATTTACTCATCCGCAATCATACCATTATGTTCAACTCTTTGCGAACCCTTTTACTTTTCTTAACATTTGCAGTAGTACTATTTCTGGGTAGCTGCAAATCCAGCAAAATTGATACTACGCAACAGGGATCCGATTATAAATATAAAGTCGGACATCCCGAGCTACGAATTAATACGTTTGGGTTTGTTGATCAAGAGCAGGGACCCACATTGGAAATTACTGCAGATATTGTTGAAGGAAGCCTGGTTTATAGTCAACAAAATGATTCACTTACGGCAAATATAGCCGTGGATATTCAAATTGTTGACCAAGAAAATGGTGAAAATATTATTGAAAGCCAGCGTATTACGAAGTCCGTTACCAGCAGTAATGAGAATATTACCAGCAGCCGCGAAACCATAACGATTAACTATTCCCAACAGGTTTCTCCCAGTAAATACGATATATCTGTTACGGTCACCGATCTAAACTCTAAACGCAAGCTTACCCAAACCTCTGAAACTTTTATTCCCGAAACTGAAGAAGGAGAATTTACGATCAGCAATATTCAGATGTACGGCAAAGAAGATAATTCCGGTTGGGCTCCCATTACCGGTTATGACGTACAAAGCAGCGTAGATTCGCTGCGATTTGTCTTTCAGGTTATCAGCCCTCAAACAGAGCGCCGCTTGACCATTGACAGCCGCCTCGTTGAATTTAAATCGGATACCGGCCTTCCGCGATCAATGACCCGCAACAATTACAGCTCATCATCAATTGAGTACAAAGGGATTGATTATGATCGCCAAACGGAAATCCAGTCCACGCGTCGCGTTCTTTCTGATTACAGCAGCGTATTTGTTGAGTACAAATTTGCTAATCAAAACCGGGGAAACTATCGATTTGAGGTAAATACGAAAAAAGAGGGTGATGAAGAAGAGCAGTTTAACGGACGTGCTTTTGGTATAAAAAGTCCAAATTTTCCTGCCGTCGAAAATATCCATGAATTAGCCCGTCCCCTGGCCTATCTGATGGATTCAAACCAATATGAAGATCTTTTGAAAATCTCCGACAAAGATTCCTTAAAACAAGCTATTGATCGCTTTTGGTTAAAAAATATCGGGAACAAGCAAAAAACACGGAGCGTAATTGAGTTATATTATACCCGGGTTGAGCAAGCCAACAAAATGTTTTCGAATTTTAAGGAGGGCTGGAAAACCGACCGCGGATTAATATACGTCATGTTTGGTAACCCTTTTTATACAAGGGATCGCCTCAGATCACTCACCTGGTATTACTCATATAATCTTGAAGATCCAAATTACCGCTTTCGATTTGAACAACCACAATTGAATAACAAGTTCTTTCCTTTCGATCACTATTTGTTACAGCGGCACAGTTACTATCACAGCAGGCGATACATCCAGCGTGATTTGTGGCTAAGCGGACGTATCCTGCAGCGGCGAATTTAACTGGATAAGTTTCAAAGTAACAGAGTTAAGATATAGCTAAATAAGCGGTCATTGTTTTAGTTTAAATCATAGTTGTGAGAGAGTTGTACTCTCGAACAACTATTTAAAGCCCTTCCTTTATGGAGTGCAACTCCCTCTAAACTAAAAGAGAAACTAACATTATCAGACAATACTTCGAGGAATACGGGACGGTATTTGCACCAGAACTTCATAGTTTAGGTTGTCTCTCATATTACTAAAAGATGATACTGTAATCTCCTGCTCCCCCTGATGACCGATAACAACCACTTCATCTCCCTTTTTAACATCAGGTATATCTGTTACATCCACGCTGAGCAAATTCATATTAACAAGCCCCGTAACGGGTGCGCGCTGGCCATTAATGAGCACAATGCCCACATTCGTAAGATTTCGGGCAAATCCCTGTGAATAGCCAATCGGAATGCTGGCAATCTTCTCATCACGATTAGTCAAATAAACATTCCCATAGCCCACAAATTCACCGGCTTCAACTTCTTTAATGCTCATCACCCTGCTTTTCCAACTCATGACCCGCTCCAGAGGATCTTTATGCTCCTTGCTAATATCTGGGTGCTTCTTTACAAAATTCATATAGGTTTCCCGGTTGGGCCAAAACCCGTACTGTGCAATCCCAAAACGAACTAAATCCATAATCGTTTCCGGGTAATTCAACGCTGAGGCCGAACAGGCTGTATGGCGATGCTTAGCTTCAATGCCCTGATCTTTAAACCAAGCACAGTATTCTTCAAAATTCTCGATCTGTTCTTGTATTCGCACGTAGTTACTGACACTTTCTGCCCCAGCATAATGGGTACATAATCCATCCAGCTGCAAATGATTCTTATTCTCTTTTATAATAGCAACAGCCTCTTCAAACTTCTCACGCTCCAATCCGAGACGATTCATTCCCGTTTCGAGATGAAGGTGAATACGTGCCGGCTTTCCAATGCGTTCTGCCTCCATAACTGCATTTTTAAGACGGTCCAGTTCAAAAATAAAGAACGAAATATCGCGCTCTATAGCCCACCCCAACGCTTTGTTATTGATCATCCCCATAATCATTATATGAGTATCCTCCTCGGTACTTGCACGGGCCGCCTGACGAGCTTCATCAGAACTAAAAACCGAGAAGTGACGAATGCCGCACTTCTCTGCCATCGGCACAAAGTGACCTATCCCGTGTCCATATGCGTTTCCCTTAATAACAGAACTAAACACTGTGTCTTTGCCAATGTAATCCTTCAAAAAAGTAAAGTTTTTCTCAAAGGCTTTCTTGCTTAACTCTATCCATGAAGGATATAACTCGTTATTCATGACCTTCCAATCGTTTCGTTTATAATTTGTGTGAACATTGAAATGCCGGTATTAATAATTTCATCAGGAAAATCATAGGTCTGTGCATGCAACGCAGGATGATTTTTAC
>CAYNKF010000173.1:0-5567 GCA_964397705.1 uncultured Balneolaceae bacterium
AAGTCTCCCGTACCGGTGTTTGCGGTTCCTACCGGTAGCAGCCTTGATAATTTTAAAAACTTTATTTTTACCAGCGATTACAAGAAAGGAGATTTAACAGCTCTGTCTAACTCTGTCGACTTTGCCAAACTGTTCAACTCTTCCGTTGACGTATTACATGTGAGCGATCAGAAAAATATGGAATCAGAAATAAAATTCCGTGGATTCCAAGACCTGGTACATGAACACATCAACTATGATAATATCTCATTCCATCATAAGTATGAGCTTGATTTTTTTCCAACGATCAGTCAGTTCTTAGCAGATCGCCCGAATTCATTGTTAATTATGGTTCGGTATAAAAAATCGTTCTGGGAAAAGCTGACAAATCGCAACTTATCCAAAGAGATGTCTTTTTATTCTAAAGTACCTCTCTTGGTAATGATTGGCGATCAAAGTTCAGATAGCGAAACAATCTTGGAAGACTCTGAAAAAGAAAAAAGCTAAGGAGCTGCTTTCCCAGCTTATGACCTTTGCGCCAATGCGTAAATTCCAGCGCCGCGTTCATTATCATCACGGATATCCAACGCCATTAACAGTAGGCTTAATGGTAATACCGGTATGTAATAAACAGCCATCAGTGGAAGTGCCCACAGCTTAATTTTGTTAAGCCAAAGCATGGGATATTTAATAATAAGCTCCCAAGCGAAGTGACCCTTGGTCCCGTAAGTATAGGCTACTTCAAGAACATTAAACCCGGAGTTCTCTAATTTATTTCTGATATCACTTTTTGAATATCCCGGACGAGCATGCTCATCCACAAAACTTTCATCACCATCTGCATCTTCTTCTGAATATATAGAGGGAGAGTGCATTAGAAAGTATCCATTCGTCTGTAGGGAACGACAGATATTTTGCATCACCTTTTCATCTTTTTCGATATGTTCCAACACATCAACACAAATCACAAAATCGAACATATCTTCATAATCTAACTCGAGTAGATCTTCCTGATTAAAAGCGATGCGACTGGCTTCAATATCACGCTCAAAGTAACGACGCGAATCTTCCAGGTAATCCTTTTTTACATCAACTGCATGTACATTCACGTTATCAAATTCCTGCAAGATAAACTGATCGTACTGTCCAAATCCCGACCCGGCATCCAATAATTTCCACTCTCCCTGTTTATCTAACTCAGAACCATATTTTCGCAGTATTTTTCGGATGTACCAGCTTCTTAAGAAAAACAGATCTAATATTTTGTAGAAAAGCGTCCGCAAAAATCGAAAGCGGCGAATAATCTGTGCAAACCGGTCCTTAACCGGATCATAGGCAATGCGACTCATTAACAAAAACTTTCTTAGTAATTACTAAATTCTGTTTATAGTATATCGATCCCATATCTCAAAAATGCTACACTTTCTCCCTGATATTAGGTTTCTGCTGCTTTTCATTCCGCTTTTGAATCAATTCTCCTAAAAATCCAATAGAAAAAATCTGGGCTCCCAACACCATCAACATTACGCCCAAAAGCAACAACGGACGATCACCGATAGGCTCTCCATAAAATATTTTATCTATGGACAAGTAGGCATTGATGGCTCCGCCTAATATCAAAAAGAGAAACCCAAGCGTACCGAAAAAGTGCATGGGCCGCTGCAGATACCGATTTACAAACAGTAAAGTCAACAGATCTAAAAACCCATGCATAAAACGAGAGATACCGAATTTGGTTTCCCCATATTTTCGAGGATGATGCTTGACCACTTTTTCTCCAATGCGATCGTATCCCTCAAGCTTGGCTAAAAACGGGATGTACCGATGTAATTCTCCATATAGATAAATATTCTCGATAACATCTGCCCGATAGACTTTAAGCCCGCAATTAAAATCATTAAGGGTAATGCCGGTTACCAATGATGTTACCTTGTTAAAAAAGCGTGACGGCACGGTTTTCGAGATTGGATCATGACGCTTTTTCTTCCACCCGCTCACAAGATGTAAATCTTCTTCTTTAAGCTGTTGCAGCATCAGGGGAATCTCATTGGGATCATCCTGTAAATCAGCATCCATCGTTGCAATATATCGCCCGTTAGCATTTTCAAAACCGGCCTGCAGAGCTGAACTCTTTCCGTAATTGCGCTGGAGCTGGATACCCAAAACATGGTCCATTTTTTCCGTGGCCTTCTTGATCTCCTGCCAGGATTGATCGGTGGATCCATCATCCACAAAAATAAGTTCATAATTATGCTTTCCGGATAAAGCTTCATGTACTTTTTGGGCTAACTCACTAATCGACTCAGCCTCATCAAGCAGTGGAACAATAACACTTAGTTCTAGGTCGGATCTGTTTAAATCTTTTTCAGGCAATGTTTTTTAAATATTTTGTGCCAAAGAGTTAGAAATAATGCACCAGATGATGTATAATTAGCAATAAAGATACGCTTTTAGTCTTCTTATGAAAAAACTTTATTACTCCATAGGCGAAGTCAGCGATATTACCGATGTTGAGGCGCATGTGTTGCGCTACTGGGAAACTGTTTTTGATGAATTAAATCCCAAAAAGAACAAAGCCGGTAACCGCGTTTATAAAGAAAATGATATTGAGACAATTTTAAAACTGAAGGAGCTCATTCAAGAGAAGAAATATAGTACTGAGGGCGCCCAACAGGTACTCAAGAATGATGGAGAAGAAGAAACTGAGGAAATTCCGGTAAGCGTCAAAAAAGATTTAAAGGAAATTCGTCTTTTTCTTAATCAGCTGCTTGAAAAACTTTAGCTTTTCGCCACTTTATATTCGGTGCTAATCCTATAACTATCCAATTATCTTCTATCAATGAATAAATCAAAAACATCCATTGGGCCATTTAATTTATATAGCATCGAAGCCGGTAGATTTCGCCTCGACGGCGGAGCAATGTTTGGCGTGGTTCCAAAAACCTTGTGGTCGAGATATATTGATGTGGATGAGAAAAACCGTATCCACATGGCAATGCGATGCCTGCTTATAGAATCTAAAAATACGGACAAGATTTACCTGGTGGATAACGGATCGGGCACCAAGTTTGATGATAAGTTTGAGCAGATCTATCAACTCGATTATGAACACTCCGATTTACTGAGTTCACTCAATGAATATGGTTTTAAGCCTGAAGATATAACGGATATCATCTTTTCTCATCTTCATTTTGATCACTGCGGAGGTACTACTTACTATGATGATCATGGAGATTTACAACATACCTTCCCTAACGCTACCTACCATGTAACCAAGAAACAGCTTAAAACAGCAACGGATCCCAATGATCGTGAGAAGGCCAGCTTTCTGCCCGATAACATTAATCCCATAAAAAACTGGGATAAACTGAACTTAGTAGATGAACACCATACTTACGATGATGGTTTAGAAGCAATGCCCGTTAACGGACATACAATCGGACAGCAACTCCCGAAGATAACCGGCGGAAAACAGACCGTCGTTTTTGCCGCTGATTTAATCCCAACACATGTACACCTGCCCCTGCCCTGGGTAATGGGCTACGACATGTATCCTGTAACCACACTTGATGAAAAACAGCGTTATTTAGATCAGGCTGTTGAACAAAATTGGCACTTATTTTTAGAGCACGATGCCGATCAAGAAATGGTTACCGTTAAAAAGGAAAAAGGGAAATATGTAGTCGACGAGAAATTAACACTGAATGATCTTACCCGCTGATCAAAATTTATCCCTCCTTAAAAATATATTGGATTACATTTTATCACCCATTATTAGTAGATAGGATATTGGAGTATCCAATATTTTCGTTTATTTAAACGTTATTATAAAACCGATTTCACTCCACTGCGATTTAGCTAACGGTGATGAGCAAAGAACATTCCACAGATAAAACAGTCCGCCCGTTTGTTGACATTATTCAACAACGACATCGGTCCCTTTTCAGAAACTTTTATATCGCTCTTGGTGCTATCTTTGCCGCCATTCTGTTTGTGGGATCTACGATCATCGGAATGTTCGAAGTCGCCTATTATCTACCCTCAGCCATAAAACTCACGGCACTTTCATCACTGCTGCTAACAGCAGTGGTTGTTACGGCGTACTTTTTCAAAAGGTTTGACCTACCTTCATTCAAAGAGATTTATTATCAATTCAGTCGAAAAGAAAAAACGCCTGAACTTGCCGATGCTTTAGATTTGTATTACAAGAATAAAGAGGGAGACTCGTTGTCCAACGCGGCGATCGAGCAAAACCTTTCAAAGCTTGATTTCGAAACTATAAAGAAAAAACTACGACAGTTCACCGGGAATCATTCCCTGCATCAACTTTTTAAACGAAGCGTCATTGCTTCTGTTGGGGGAGTTGTTTTGCTCTCCCAATTTGCAGTTTTCTACCCCTCGGCCATAAAACGACTGGCCAGCCCACAGAAATCCTTTTCCCCACCCAATCCCTATAATTTCGTAATTGAACCGGGATCCTTAACGCTCGAGCGAGGAAACTCATTTTCGCCCTCCATTCGTTTTCAAGATGAAGTTCCGAAAGATATCGCTTTGGCTTTCAAAACAAATATTGAAGAGAATTATCGGCAGCGAGGTCAGAAAACGCTTAAGCAAAACAAAGCTTCTTTTGCACCCATCTCGCTCACCACCGATGGCCGTTACTATATCATTATGGGTGGATTTGAGAGCAAAAAATTCGACATCAATGTGCAGCTTCGTCCCCGATTTGAGAAATTAACATTAAATGTTATCCCCCCCAACTATACGCAACTCGATTCTACCTCTTACAGCTATCCCTTTTCTAAAATTCAACCCTATCAGGGTTCTACCATAGAAATTGAGGGACTTGCCAACAAGAAGTTATCGAAACTGCTGTATATCAGCTCGAACCTAAAGGACACCCTTTCTGTCAACAGAGACTCTACCCAAAACAATTTATTCGCTATTAAAACTAAGGTTGGGGCGGTGGATACCCTTTCTTTTCGGATGCGTGATGAGGCCGGTCTAACCAATGAAAATAATTTTAGATTTATTGTTGATCCTCGAAAAGATCAGTCCCCTTATGTTGATTTAATTGCCCCCTCCGAAAATATCCAGATAAAAACTGCAGAACCATTGTCTATAGAATATGAGGCCGGTGATGATTTTGGGCTGACAGAAGCTGAGCTGCACTATGAGCTACAGCGTGCTTTCACTCCCGAACCGGAAAAAGGTTCAATAAAATTGCCAAAACCTGCTATCAATGAACAGCAATCATATCAATGGGATCTCCCTGACTTAAATCCCAAGGCCCGCGACCAAATTACCTATTGGATTGAGGTTTATGACAATGATCGATATAGCGGACGAAAAAAAGGTCGCTCCCAAAAAATGATGGTGACTTTTCCATCTACCACCGAGTATATGGATGAGCTGGATTCCAAAGAGCGTGAGGTAACCGAATCCCTGGAAGACGTGTCCGAGTCGTTTGACCAAATGCAGCAGCAATACGATCAGTTTAAAAAGAGACTCCAACAAAACCCCAAAACAGACTGGGAACAGAAGAAACAACTTGACCAAGTTGAAAAAGAGCGGCAGGAAATTGATAA
>CAYNKF010000174.1:0-5564 GCA_964397705.1 uncultured Balneolaceae bacterium
TTTTCTATTTCTTTATGTTTTTTTGTAACGTATCATTACCTGGAACGACAGTTTCAACGCCGGCGAACCAGAAAGCGGATAGAAACAAAAGAGTTACTATATTAGGGATGATAAACTTTTTCATGCTCATAGTGCAAAAGGTGTTGGTGATTGTATTGTAAAGATTACGTTTCTAAAACGTACTGCTGATGAGACAACGTTTTAAATAAGTAAAAGCGTATTAGCCATTTAGTCTGTAAGTAGTTGATTAATTTCATTTTTTTCAACGTACAATTACAGAATATATTGACTTAAATCTTTGTCTTTAACAAGATCATCCAGCTGTTTGTTCACATAATCTTTATCAATGGTGATGTCGCCGGAGCTAATATCATCGGGGACAGCAAATAAGAGCTCATCCAACAGTGATGATAGAATGGTATGAAGTCTTCGGGCACCGATATTTTCTACGCGATCATTTACCTGGGCTGCAATTGAAGCTACCTCCTTTAGTGCATCCTCGGTAAATTCGATTTCCACACCCTCAGATTTAAGCATCGCTTGATACTGCTTGGTTAATGCATTCTTGGGTTGTGTTAGAATATCATAGAAATCCTCTTCGGTAAGAGAGTTTAGTTCTACACGGATGGGGAAACGTCCCTGCAATTCCGGAATAAGGTCGGAAGGCTTTGAAACATGAAAAGCTCCCGAACCAATAAATAGCATATGATCTGTTTTTACCATGCCGTGCTTGGTCGATACATTACTGCCTTCAACAATTGGAAGCATATCGCGCTGCACGCCCTGGCGACTTACATCGGGACCACCGCCGCCACCGCCTTTACCATTATTGGATGATTCAGCAACCTTATCGATTTCATCAATAAAGATGATTCCTTGTTTTTGTACGCGTTCAAGTCCTTCTTGTACAGCTGATTCGTGATCAATTAGCTTCTCAGCTTCTTCTTCTAAAAGAATTTCACGGGCTTCTTCGATCGTTACTTTTCGTTTAGTTTTCTGTTGTCCCCCCATTTTCCCTAGCATATCCTGCAGGTTAATCCCCATTTCTTCCATGCCGCCCTGGGGACCAAATACTTGCATCATGGGCGAACGACTTGATTTCTTAACTTCAACCTCAATTTCGCGCTCATCCAATTCTCCGTTTCGGAGTTTCTCTCGAAACTTTTTGCGTGTACGTTCATTCAACTCCTGATCAGAAGCGCTTTGGGGATTAAAATCCTGATCACCGGAATTGGCGTCAAATCCGGGAGAGCTGTTATTTGCTTGGTTTTTCTTAACGGGAGGGATAAGGATATCTAATATCCGTTCTTCCACAATTTCACGAGCTTCTTCCTCCACTCGCTCGCGCATTTCGGTTTTCACCATGTCAATGGCAATATCCGTAAGATCACGAATCATCGACTCCACATCGCGTCCTACATAGCCGACCTCAGTAAATTTACTTGCTTCTACCTTTATGAAAGGAGCTTCTGCAAGCTTGGCCAAACGACGGGCAATTTCTGTTTTACCAACACCGGTAGGGCCAATCAATAAGATATTATTTGGCAGAATTTCATCTCTGATTTCTTCATCAGCGTTCATGCGTCGCCAACGGTTCCGCAAAGCAATGGAAACCGATCGTTTGGCGTCATCCTGACCAACAATATATTTGTTCAATTCCGCTACAACTTGTTGCGGCGTAAGATTTTTCTGTGTAACTGTTTTTTGTAAAGTACTCATCAATCTTCAATTTCTAATATACTCAAGTTATGATTCGTATAGATACAGATATCTGCTGCAATATTAAGTGCTTTTTGCACTATCTGTCGGGCTGATAAATCGGGAGCATTTGCTTTCAATGCTCGAGCAGCAGCAAGCGCATAGCTACCGCCGCTACCGATTGCTAAAATTTGATCATCGGG
Organism: uncultured Balneolaceae bacterium; assembly: GCA_964397705.1. GTDB lineage: Bacteria > Bacteroidota > Rhodothermia > Balneolales > Balneolaceae > Fodinibius. The sequence continues at coordinate 1,902 of CAYNKF010000174.1, forward strand.
TTCAATAACATCACCCTGACCCGAAATCAGCAGAGCCTGATCTTTATTCATTACGACTAAAAGAGCTTCAAGTTTTCGTAAAAATTTATCCTGCCGCCACTCTTTGGCCATCTCAACGGCAGCTCGTTTTAAATTTCCGTTATACTGTTTCAGTTTTTCTTCATATTTCTCAAAAAGAGTAAAGGCATCGGCTGTTGAACCGGCGAAGCCGGCAGCAATTTTTCCTTCATACAGGTGTCGTACCTTGTTAACGGTAGCCTTCATCACTGTATTTTCCATTGTTGCCTGTCCGTCGCCACCAAGAGCAGCCTCACCGTTGTGGATAATGCCTAATACAGTTGTTGCTTTTATCTCAGGTAAACTCATTAAATTCTATTCTGTTTCAAGTTTTTTGGGATTAGGATGTCTCGTTTAGGAGTCAGACTTGTAATACTTCGATTTTGAACTACTTCCCGAACGACTTGGACGTGGTTTTCTCTTATCTCGTTTTTTACGTCCACCCGAATCAGATCCATTCTCTTTTTTGTAATAATCCAGGTCACCTCTGCCGGGACGATCATCAAGATCATCCAAGTCACTTGTTTCGTTAGCTATAAGCTCATCGATGTTATTCTCTTGCATAACTACATCGGTAATATCAATATCTGAACCGGCGATGGTAGCTTTATATTCGTTCAGAGAAATAGAATCATCAGCTACAAGCGTAATCTTAAGCCAGTATCGGAACATCCATTTTCGACGAATGCTGAGTAATCCTTTTTCCAGATACGCTTTTAGATATGGATTGATATAAATATCAACAGCTCGATAGTCGGTAGTGGTTCGGAACTTGCTGAGCCATGCATCAAGATCAGCAATGATAGTATTCTTTGTGACTACGCTGCCTGATCCACCGCAAGTAGGGCACACTTTTGATACAGAATTAACTACACTTGGTCGGATACGCTGACGCGTAATCTGGACCAATCCAAAATCGCTCATGCCAATGACATTGGTCTTAGCGGGATCTTTCTTGAATTCCTTTTTGAGTTCGTCGTAGATTTTCTTTCTGTTTTTATCATTGCGAAGATCAATAAAGTCAACGACAATAATTCCACCAATGTCGCGCAGACGTAGTTGTTTTGCAACTTCGCGCGCTGCTTCAAGGTTTGTTTTCAGGGAGTTGTCTTCCTGCTTCTCCTTTGCGGCGTAAGGGCCAGAGTTTACATCTACCACATACATGGCCTCGGTCTGTTCAAATATCAGGTAACCGCCGGATGGCATACGAACACGCGGACTAAATATAGAATCCACGTCCTTGGCAACCTTCATAAAATCGAAAATGTGTTCACGTCCCTTGTAAAGTTCTACATTGGGAAGCATCTGAGGGGCAACCTGGCTGACATACGATTTAATCTTTTTGTGCATCTCAGGATCGTCAACCAGCACGCGGTCATATTGCTTGGCAAAAAGATCACGAACCAAGCTCTCGGTCATATCAAGATCTTTATAGAGAAGCTCGGGAGGATCAGCTGTTTCAAGCCGTTCCAGAATGCGTTCCCATTTTTTAAGCACGTCGCGCATATCATCCTCAATAGATTGCTCATCTTGCCCTTTCGCAACTGTTCGGATGATCACACCGAATCCATCGGGAACCATTGAGCTTACGATGCTCTTGAGGCGTCGACGCTCTTTATAATTGTTTATTTTACGGGATACGGCAACATAATCCCCCATGGGTATAAGAACGAGAAAACGTCCTGCCACAGTGATATCCGTAGAGATACGCGGCCCCTTAGAACCAATAGGTTCCTTAACAATTTGAACCAATAGCTTTTGACTGGGATTGAGAATTTTACCCGCCCAGTTCTGCTTTTCGTAATTGGATATCTGGTTAAAGTCCGTCTTTTTGAGCTCTTGGCGCACATTCTTGTGAATGGCATCGCGCCCGTTAAGCATTTGAACATATTCTTTCAGATGGTCACCGGCGTCAGAAAAGTGGAGAAAAGCATCTTTGGGCGTACCCATGTCAATAAAAGCTGCACGGATACCGCTCATTACTTTGTGGACTTTCGCAAGGTAGATATTACCTACCGTACGCTGGTTTTCATCAGACTCTATAAAAAGTTGAGCCAGTTCGCCGTTTTCCAGCAGAGCTATCCGGGTCTGCTTTCCCGAAGCGTGAATAATGATTTGATTTTTCATTGAAATATTCTTCTTTCACGCAGTTGCTGGCCTCCGGACGTATAATCCTGATCAGTATATCAATAGCTTTCATAGTAACAACAGTCTTACAGTTCGTTCGTCTTAGCGGGATTTCAGCAACCGCTAAATTAAAATTCCTGTTAGGAGAAAAATTTGTTTGTGTAATAAGGTCGTATTCAGAGGAGGGTAGGTCTTGCAGAAAACGATCACAAGAAATCAGCGAGTTCATAAACTTCGCCACATTCTTCAAAAAGAAGTCCAAATGCTTCCGAAAAGTGAATAAAACCTTAAGTAGTGCTTGTGAGTAAATAATATGCTGCAAAAGGTAAACCTAAATTATTTAAAATCTCTGAATACTTGGTACAAAGTATCACGATAATATACAAGTAGTTTTGCTATTATGTAAACGGGAAATTTTGGAATGGAGTTCACGAAGGGTAAAAGAGCCAAAAGATGTGCAATGTGGTGCTTAGTTGAATATAATTGTAATGCTTTTAACAATTTTTATTCTACTTCGTAAAAGTTGACACACTTTTTTTAATAGAAATATTTTTGGGATGGATTCGATACGAAAATTTATTTCTCATATTAACAAATTAAAGTTATTAACCTTTTTAATAGTATTGCTTACTGTTTCTGTATCACCAGTGCAGGCTCAAGACCAAGAGCCAATTAAAGTACTATTTTTGGGAACTACCCACCTTGATAATCCGGGTAGAGATGCAATAAATCCGGACGTTCCCGATGTACTTACTGATAAAAAACAGAAAGAGCTGGAGAAAGTGCGTGATGCTTTAGCTAAATTCAATCCAACCAAAGTTGCTTTGGAGGTTCAAATGAAGCATCAGGCAGATTTTGATTCTCTATATCAAGTGTTTCGGGCCGGTAAACTTGATACTTTTTCAACGGGAGATTTTGTTTCTGAACGCAGTGAGCACTACCAGATTGGCTTTAAGTTGGCGAACCGGTTAGATCATGATCACGTGTATGCCGTGGATCATTATATACCGATGAAGATGGGTAAGATGATGGAGTTTGCTAAAAAGCACCAACCCGAGTTTTTAGATTATTTCGAGAGATATAAAAACGGTCGCCATATTAAGATGAAAGACAGCTTGTTACAAAACGGGACCTTGCTTGAGCTCTATCAATACATGAATACCGAGCAAAGTGTAGAAAAGTATCACGAACCGTATGTACGGTCACTTTCATTAGCAGATGACAGTTCTTTTGTTGGCGCGGATGTGACTGCTGATTACCACCGGAGAAACCTGCGTATTTTTGCCAACCTGATGAAAATTGCCGAGCCCGGTGATCGCATTTTCATTATGTTTGGGGCTGGACATTCGCCCTTTATACGTCCGCTGCTAAAAGATTCTCCACGTATTGAATTTGTAGATCCGATGAATTATCTGGAGTGAGGGTAAAGAAGATAAAGTCTGGAAATCTGGTTACGCTGCGCAACTAAATTTGATTATA
>CAYNKF010000175.1:0-5539 GCA_964397705.1 uncultured Balneolaceae bacterium
AATATGATTGAGCCTGCAGTAAAACTTGCAGAAGATAATTTACCGGCAAACCATGTATTACAAAAGGCACTGGAAGGATTATCCAAAGGAGTGCCTGATGCACGAATTGTCCCTTATATCAATAGAATGGCCAGTGCTACACGTCAGGCAGCCGGTGTTGTTGATCCCTGGATTGCAAAGCCTCAAGTGAAACAGATGATAGGCGATGAAAATGGGCCGGGAGAAGGAGTGCGCAACAGACTTGTGGAATCGTCTTCTCGGGCAATAACACAAAACGTTTCACCGGAAAATATAAGTCAGCTTTTGTCTGACATAGGTAAAGAGTCGGTTCTTGCCCGAACTACAGGATCTAACATCGTTTCGGCAATGGATATTGTTTCGGACTTGCCTATGGGGGATCAGCCCGAACTTACACGGTCGTTTATTGTCGGTGCGTTAAAGGGAGGGTTTGAAGCCGGCGAATTTCAAAAGCTGCCCATGGCCTTGAATATGGCACAAAAGCGAAGTCAAATTCCCGCCTCAAATATTATCCGAGGAGTTGGAAATCAGTTGCAGAAAGGAGTTCCGGCCCGAGATATTTTGCAAAATTTGTTTGATGGCAAAATAGGGGGCGGACCGCCTGGTGACATTCCCAAAGGAATGGAGAATAATCGCGGCAAAGGGAATAATAGGGGTAACAATTCCGGAAACGGTTGATCAGTTTTCTGCAGTGCTGGGTTGGGTTTTTGTTACATCTGTGCATAAGTTGGAATCTCTTTAAAAAGAGGAGTAGCCTTTCAAAAAGTTAGTAACCTTTCGGAATTTCGGTCGTCATATACCCTAAATTTAACGCCAAAAAAATCTACAGGGTTAAAATTATGACTACACAGAAGTTACTGACATTACCATTTGTATTGTTAATAGCTGTTTCAGCTACATTTATGGGTTGCAACAGTGGAACGAATGCCGATGGCGATACTGGAACAATGGAGGTATTGCTCCATGATGCACCGGCCAACTATGATGAAGTAAATGTATTTGTCGAACGAGTGGAGGTCAATAACAGTGATAACGACGAAGGATGGGTAGAACTTAGTAGTCCTCAGCAAAGTTATGACCTTCTCAAGCTTACAAACGGCGCGACAGAAGTTCTTGGTTCCGCAGAATTGCCAACTGGAACATACAAACAAATTCGCCTGATCCTCAGCAGTGATGGTCACAGTGTGGTAGTTGATGGAGAAGAACACAGCATGTTTGTACCTAGTGGTGCACAAACGGGCATAAAATTAAATGTTAATGCTGAAATCGAACCTGATATTACGTACACCTTACTGCTCGACTTTGATGCGGCGCGTTCCGTTGTGGTAAGAGGTAACCAGCAATCAGGCGAAGACTATTTGCTGAAACCGGTAATAAGTGCTTCTAATGAAGCAGTAACAGGAAATATTGCAGGAGCAGTTGAGCCCGTTGATGCTGAACCGTTTGTTTATGCTATAACCGGAGAAGATACACTTTCTTCCACAAAGGCTGATACGTCAAATGGGGAATTTAAGCTCATTGGACTCGAAGAAGGTTCTTATACCGTTTCCGTTGACCCTACCAATGACTCTTATGGAATAGAAAATATCGAAAATGTTGAAGTCACTGTAGGCGAAACAACGGAATTGGAGACTATTACTGTCCCACAGAATTAGTGAAGCTATAAGTAATATCCCTATCAATGGGCTATTATAAGATAAATAATTAGGTGAGTCCGTCGGATGGTACTGTATTGACTGCTGTCCGGCGGGTTTACTCTATATAACAGGCATTAGAATGAAGTAGCAATCACGGATAAATACCAAGAATTTCGAACGTTGTGAGAGCATAATTACAAGTAAATAGTTATGGTTGGTTACGGAGAAGTGCTGCAAACAATTGGGGCCATGGTAATTTTTTCGCTGATCTTGCTCAGTGCTACCAGCATGATTCAGCGGAATACCTATATGCAGGTTGAGGGAGAGCTCGAACAGGAAGTAATTGCGTTGGCTCAGGATATTATAGAAGAAGGACGAACAAAAGAATTTGATGAGGTTTCCGTTGGAGCAACGGCACCGCCTGCCGATATACCCGGGGATTTTTCAGCACCTTCTAATTTGGGACCGGAAGCCAGTGATGATAAAAATGGTAACGGAACCATTAGTCGCCATGAGTTTAATGATTTTGACGATTATAATGGGTGGAATGATGTGGTAGAAACGGAGCATGGAAAGTTTAACATCCGTGCAGAGGTGTTTTATGTGGATGAGACAAGTTATGATTCAACGAATACACAAACCACGTTTAAAAAACTGCGGGTATATATAACCAGTAAATACTTGAATCAGCAGAGTTCTGGTAACCTTACATTATATAGTCTGGAATTTATCAGAAATTACTACGCTGATTAGCGGGGGATAGTACTATGAATATGGGTTTGGTGACAAGTTACGTTATTGGCGGAATGCTTTTGATTGGCATTCTCGCAATGAATATGTCGTTGTCCAATAGTTCAACAGAGTTGACACTTACACAAACAACACGAGAAAAAGCTGTGGGTGTGCAGGAGATGATAAACCACGATATCCACAAAATTGGATTTAACAGGAATAATAAGACCAGTCCTATTTTAGTAGAAGCAGATAGCCACAAAATTGCATTTCGCAGTAATATTGACAACAGTACTGATAACTCGGTTGAGCTGATAACTTGGGAGTTTACAAATACGGCTGTTGGTAATGGAAATCCGAATGCATATGTATTAAAGAGAACGGTTGAAGATGTTGATACTGGAAGTATTATCAGTGAAACTCCTATACGTTTGGGGGTAACGAATTTCAATATTAAGTACCTGGATGAATATGGACAACCGATTAGCAACCATATGTCAACTCCGGTAGCAAGCTCAGATCTAAATAGCATTCGACAGCTTTATATTACCTTAGAATTACAGAGTACGGCTAAAGTGTATCAAAATACGGGCGATGACGGACGTTTTGTACGTACTATTTGGGAAAAGCGTTTTTCGCCCCCTAATTTAGAAGATATTTAATAAAAAAGAGGTGTTATTATGGGACGTGCAATGTTAATAATATGTGCTGGTATGCTGGTTGCGCTCGGTATTGTAGCAATGGGAACATCTGGTCAGGGCAAGATGCTGACAGAAAAAACGGTAGAATATGCACAAAAAACAGAAGCCCTGAATGCAGCGCATACGGCTATTCAGATATCCATGCAGAAAATAAATAAGGATAACAATTGGGCTAAAGAGCACGACTCTTCAAATCCGTGGGTAACCACGATTGATGGCGTTCAGACCACATTGTATGTCGATTATATGTATGAGGCTCCCAACTACTGGGATGCCGACTCGTTACGGATGGTTTCCCAATCGGAGATTGATGTAGCAGATGGTGGGTCAGAGAAATATACCTCAAAAGTAATGAGCGTTTATCTTAAGGCCCCCTTTAGTAACTTGGTTCCAAAGTTTAAATCACCACTTTCTATTGCCACTAAAAATTTCACCATTGATACAGATGGGAGTGCCAGTATTAGTGGTAATTCCCCGTCGGCCTGTGATGACGGTGATCAAAGTAAGCCGGGTATTAGTGTCATGAATCAAAACGCTGAGGATAATGTACAAAATGAGACGAGTGATATTGATGTTGAGGGTGATCCCAAGGTAGCCACTGATAATGATCTGTCGTACGAGCCTACGGATGAGCTTATTGCACGCTTGGCTAATACCACAAGTGTTCAATATTTGTCAGGGACAACAGATCAAACACTCGGTACATCTAGTGACCCTGGAGTCTTTTTTGTGGAGGATAATTTAAAGCTCACAGGGAAACAGGACAAGGGATATGGTATTTTGGTAATCCGAAGTGATGGTGAAATGAGTTATGAAGGCGATGACGGCTCTACTTTGGATATTGCCGGGAACTTTGAATGGAACGGACTCGTAATATTCGAAAATGCTTACAATTTTAAAGGTCGGGGAACGCCAACAATAAACGGATCGGTGTTGGTAGGTAATACCAGTGATTACGATGGAAGCATTGGTATTGATCTAAATGGTAATATTCACTTGCAGTATGATTGTGCCGCTGAAGAATATGCGAAAATGGCAGCGGCTAATGCCGTTGATCAAAATAAATATACACGCGTGGTTACGCTCGAGGAGACAAAGATCGATTAATAATACGGGCGTCTTTATGTGATACAATTTAAGGAGTTAGGATACAGCAAAAGTTTTTCAGATCTGTTTTAGTGATAAAACAGCTTTAAGTATCTCACCTAAATTTCATTATTTAAAAGCTACAGTATTTACCATATATAGGAATATACAGGCCTTCATTATCCAATTAGCAATAACCAGTGCCTGAATTTTTGAATGGAATCCTATCTGGCTTGATACTTCAGTTAATTAAAATGTGCGAATACATTTCTTGGATTTCTTAACCTTTTGAGGAATATTAAAAAATCTATAGTAACGCTACGATAAGGATTGAGGGCAGTTTATGGAGATAAAAGGTTTTGACCAGTTTTTCCATGGTAATCCCATACCCATGTGGATTTATGACCCTGAGGATTACTCGATACAGGAGGTAAATCAGGCGATGGTTAACACCTATGGATATTCGCGGGAAGAGATGCTGTCTTTTACCTTATTTGATATTCGCCCCGATGAAGAGGTAAGGAAGTTAAAAAGATATCTGTCAGAAATAGATAATGATAATATAGGGAATGAAGGGGTCTGGAAGCATCAAAAAAAGAATGGGGATTTTGTATATGTCCGGGTCGTACGAAATCCAATATTATTTGAGGATGATGGCCGTGAATATCAGTTGGCGATGTATAAAAATCTTACCAGTGAGCTGAATACCCAGCTAAGTAATGAAATGCTCTACAAGCATAGCCTGGACGGAATCATGTTGACAAGTCCCAATGGCGAAATACTCCAAGCAAATCAGGCCGCCTGTAATATTTTAGGTATGACCGAACGGGAGATTATCGAGCGGGGCCGAGAGGGAATTGTTGCAAAGGATGAAAAACTGGAAAAAGCATTAGAACAACGGTCAGAAACAGGGAGGTTTGTCGGTGAACTCAACTACATTCACAAAGAAGGGCACAAAATACCTGTTGAATTAACCTCCTCTGTGTTTAAAAACTATGCGGGGGAAAAGCGGACCAGTCTTATCTTTCGTGATATAAGTGATCGAAAAGAACAGGAACAAGCCCTGCGAGACGAGAAGGGATTTACCGAAGCTGTTTTGAATAGTTTGCCGGGGCTGTTTTATGTCTTGGATCAAGAGGGTAAGGTCGTACAATTTAACGATCACTCGACGGAAGTATTTGGCATATCTGCTAACGAAATAATTGGACGATCCCCTGCTGAATTTGTGCATGAATCTGATCAGGAAAAAGTACCGCAAGAAATTTGGGCCGTTCTTGAAGAAGGTTACCGTGAGTTTGAAATTACCTTGAATACAGCTAGCGGAGACACCGCTATTTACCAGTTTAATGTCGAGCTGTTAAAGCA